>DASSBQ010000405.1:0-4356 GCA_035698625.1 Nitrospiraceae bacterium | reverse complement strand
CTATGCGCCCGCCATACGGCCCCCGACCGTCCCCGACTCCACCAGCCGCATTCGTATCACCGTGACGGCCGCCCATACGACGGAACAATTGGATGAAGCGCTCGCCGCCATTGAACGAGCCGGTCGCGCGATGCGCCTGGTCTAGAGCACCGCCCTATTTCCTACGTGAAATTTCAATCCGCGAACCGCCGTCTGTGGCGGGCGCTTATGGAAATTTTATTGCTTTCTCCCCGCTCTATGGCATCATCCGAAAGGATTCTGCAGGGACTATTTTCAGCGGCCGCAGCCTCATTCTTACGCTAATCCATCTTGGTCCACAGGGAGTCGTCGCATGATTGACATTTCGAAATTACTGACCTTTGCCGTCCAACAAGGCGCCTCCGATTGTCATATCAGCGCCGGCGAGCCGCCGATGGTTCGCCTGCACGGCGACCTCAAGAAGTTGGATCACCCAACGTTGAGCCAGGATGAAACTCATGCCTTGATCTATGACATGATGAGCGACGTGCAGCGCAAGAATTTTGAAGAGCATCGTGAATGTGATTTTTCATTCGATCTCGGCGATATCGCCCGCTTCCGCGTCAATGTCTTCGTCCAAGGCCGCGGACTCGGCGCGGTGTTTCGAACCATCCCCACCGAAATTCTGCCGCTCGAAAAACTCGGCATGCCTCCCATTCTTCGCCAGCTCTGCGACCGTGAAAAGGGTCTGATCCTGGTCACCGGGCCGACCGGCTCCGGCAAATCCACGACGCTGGCCGCCATGATCGATTATTTGAACAATACGTATGAAGGCCATATTCTAACGATCGAAGACCCCGTCGAATTCGTCCACAAGTCCAAGAAATGTCTGGTCAACCAACGCGAGCTCGGCGTGCATACGCTGTCATTTGCCAATGCTCTCCGGGCCGCGCTGCGCGAGGACCCCGACATTATCCTCGTCGGCGAAATGCGGGACCTCGAAACCATTCAGCTTGCGCTGACTGCGGCAGAGACGGGACACCTGGTGTTCGCCACACTGCATACCTCCAGCGCGCCCAAGACGGTGGACCGGATCATCGATGCCTTTCCTCCCAACCAACAAGCCCAGGTCAGGGCGCAGCTGTCCGAAACGCTTGAAGCCGTATTGACGCAGACCCTTCTCAAGAAGAAGGCCGGCGGCCGTGTCGCGGCCGTGGAGATCATGATGGGCACCACGGCGGTCCGCAACCTGATCCGCGAAGCGAAACTGCATCAGATCCCGGGCGTCATGCAAGCCAGTCAAAAAGACGGCATGCAGACGATGGACATGGCGCTCCTCGAACTTGTCAATCGCGGCCTCGTGACGAAAGCGGAAGCCCAATCGCGGAGCATGAATCCGAACCTCTTCGGCCTCGCGGCCGGCGCGGCGTAATTGCATTCGATCCAAACTGAGAGGCGACTATGGATGTTCGGACCTTGTTGGAAGTGATGGTCAAGCAAGAAGCATCCGATCTGTATCTTACGGTCGACGCGCCGCCCGTCTATCGCATCCACGGCTCGACGCACCGCACCGATGCGCCGCCGTTTACCAATGAACAGCTGGAATCGCTCGCGCTGGCGATGATGCGCGGGCAGCAGCGCGGAGAATTCGAAGAAAAGATGGAGATGAACCTGGCCCTCTACTACAAGGACCTCGGGCGTTTCCGCGTGAACGTGTTCAGGCAAAAAGGCAACGTCGGACTGGTGTTTCGCCACATCAAAGCCGACATCATGACCATTGAGCAGCTCGAACTGCCGCCGATCACCAAAGACATCGCCATGACGAAACGCGGTCTGGTCCTGGTAGTCGGCGCCACCGGCTCCGGAAAGTCCACGACCCTTGCCGCCATGATCGATCATCGGAATAACGTCCATGCCGGCCATATCATCAGCGTGGAGGATCCGATCGAGTTCGTGCACCACCACAAGAAATCCATCATTACTCAGCGGGAAGTCGGATTCGACACCCATTCCTTTGGCAGCGCGCTCAGGAATACCCTTCGCCAGGCGCCGGATGTCATCCTGATCGGTGAAATCCGGGACACCGAAACGATGGAGGCGGCCATCACCTTTGCGGAAACGGGCCATCTCTGCCTGGGCACGTTGCACTCGAACAACGCCAACCAGGCGATTGAGCGCATCATGAATTTCTTTCCCGTCGAACGCCACGCTCAGATCTATCTTCAATTGAGCCTGAACCTGAGAGCCATCATTTCGCAGCGGCTGATTCCTTCAATTGATGGGCGGCGGGTGCCCGCGCTCGAAATCATGCTCGATACGCCGCGCATCAAAGACCTGATCAAGAAAGCCGAAATCGACACCTTGAAAGAAGCCATGGAGCAAGGCATCGAAGAAGGTTGTCAGACTTTCGACCATGTGCTGTTCCACCTCTACAAGGCGGAACGGATCACCATCGAACAAGCCTTGATCAATGCGGACAGCGCCAATAACTTACGTCTGAAGATAAAGCTGGAAGGCCTCAAGGGCGACGATGCGGTCAATGCGCTGCTCGACAAAGACAAGAAAGACGAGAGAGGATTTCAGATCCAGGGGCAACAGCCGGGTCAAGTCGGCCTCCGTAAACGATAGCCGCCTTCCAGTGATTCAGTGGTGCAATGATACTAATGGTCAAGCCCCGTGCCGTCTTTACGGCGCCGGTTCCGTCATGTCGGTGATGCCTTCCAAGTAGTCGGCCATCTGATCCAAGGCCGCGGCACTGAGTTTGCTCCCATACCAAGGCGGCATCGTGCGTTCCGGGTATCCCGGCACGACATACGCTTGGGGCGTCAGAATAGATTCCACAATATACTCCCGCACCGTCTTCGCGCTGCCCGAATACCGTGCGTCTCCCAGACGGGACGGCCCTGTCTTTCCCAGGAGCAGAGGCGGCCCCACCCGGCCGTTTGCGCCCGCAATGCCGGGAATGGCATGGCAAACCGAACATCCGGCTCGGATGAACTGGTCCTGGATGGATTCTTCTCCTGTCACAAGAGGAACAGCGGCCGATTCGAGCGTTGGCGGGTTGATCTTGTCCGGGCTCGGCAGGGGCTTGGGTCTTGAGTAGTCCCGCTGGACCGCCACGGCGGCGACCAGCAGGACGCACGCGGCTATGAAGGCAATCCAGGCCCTTTCATTCACTTGTCCGCGCTCTTCGCGCAGCGAAATCCGATGGTGCGATCCTGGAAATCCGGCTCCGCGGAAACACGCGCGGTGACCCGGAGCGCGGCGGGCAGGTCCACCCATGATCCTCCTCGGACGACCTTCTTTTCTCCGCTTGGCGGGCCTTGGGGATTGTTTTCCGGGCTTTGGTGATAGTACTCGCGGTCATACCAATCGGCGACCCACTCCGCGGCATTGCCGGCCATATGATTGAGTCCATAGGGACTCTTCCCCCCTTCCTTTAATCCATGCCGGACGCTCATCCCCTCCAATCCACTGGCCACCCCGGCCAGCGTCACCGCCTCGCTGACCCACACACCTCGATTATAATTGGCAATGTCGACAAACGGCTGCATATGGCCCCATGGAAATCGGCGTCCATCGGTTCCCCGCGCCGCCTTTTCCCATTCCGCTTCGGTCGGCAAGCGTTTTTCGGCCCATTTGCAATAGGCGTTCGCATCCTCCCAACCCATTCCGATTGCAGGCCTGTCGCCCACCGTCGAAGCCGATTCATCGTCCCAGGTCGACGGAGCATTGTGATTGGCACCTTCGAGGAATTTTTGGTAGGCACTCAGGGTTACCTCATAGAGGTCAATCCAGTAGGCGTCCAAGGTCACCCGGTGCTCCGGCCGCTCATTCGGCAACCCATCATTGCTGCCCATCGTAAATGGGCCGGCCGGAATCAAGACCATGGGAGCGCCGTCCTTCCCTTTCATGACTTCGTAGGGCGTCTTCTGCCCATCCTTTCCCGCCTCAGGCTCCGCCCCGATGGCGGCCGTCGTCGCCCCTAGACCGCCCAGCAACGCGAGCATCCAGCACAGCATGCGCCATTCATACATCGCGACCTCCATAATTTCGAAATAAGAACCGCTTCAATAAGAATGGCTCAAAGTGTAGCCGTGGATGAGATGAAACTCAACGGCCTCTTTGGGGCGTTCGGTCCAACGCGCCGCGATCGATCTCATTCGGTGAGCCGGGTCGGACAGAAGCACGCCCTCCGTACTGCTACTAGGACTGAACGATCCTAAGAGGTAGCGACCATAAATCAGGGCTGAACGCCTCTGAATTCCAAGCCGAGTTTCCTGCATAATATTGCCTGGTTCGGTTGCTCAGTGACGCCAGGTTGGCCTCTAAGATTCAGGAGGGCTGAGAGCAGCCATTTCTCTATGGCATTTCTTTCAAGGCGGGTATGTCGAATCA
>DASSBQ010000404.1:0-2455 GCA_035698625.1 Nitrospiraceae bacterium | reverse complement strand
CTGCATGCTGGAAACACAACGGTGCCGCGACAGCTCCTGGTGCGCTCCCCGGATGCGTCGAACAACGTCACCGGTCTGGTCCATGGGACCGGCATTCTCGAAGTCAAGGGCGAGATCCCCTCGGCCAAGGAATTGCGAGTCGTGCACGGCCTGCGCTTGTACGAGTTCCCCTACGCACTGATAAACGCGGCGCCCCGGTTCTACCTTAATCATCCGACCGACATGCGCACGGCCATTGGGCTCCTGCGCGATGCCTCGGAAATCCTGCCCGCCCTCCTTGACGGCGGACATAGCGCCGTCGCCGGCCGGCTCGCGGGAGCGCTGCAGCGAATCGGTCGAGAGACAATCGCCAATGACATTCTCAAGGCAATGCGCGCTGCCGGCTACACGGTGAGTGAAACTGATCCTTTCGAAGATGAAATTACTGTCACCTTCCCCCGGCGCGAGCGCTCACCGTATATGAATCGCATTCGCACCTACTGGCAGAGTATGCGCGATGAGATTATCGCCGCCTTCCCTGAGCCGCCGGGACTGCCGACAGACAAAGTAGCCTACCTGGAGCAGGTTGATAACATTTATGCGAGCGATGCCTATCACTCGCTTTCGATCGAGGGCTACCGCGTCAATGCAGAGTTGATCGAGCGCGTCCGCGACGGCTCATGGAATCCCGACCAGATAGAACAAGATCGCAAACAGCGCGACGCGATGGCGGCGCGCGGCTACTGGCTCGCCTTTCAGGATGTCAAGAAGAGCGTGGAACGCATCCTGGACGGACAAAATCCCGGCGATGTTGCCGAACGGGATCACGGCGACTGGTTCCGTGCACTTTTCACTCCCAGTGTCGAAGCCAATATTCTTGCCGCCGGCGATCTCGCCGGCTATCGCGGTGATCAGGTCTATATCCGCAACTCCAAGCACGTACCACCCAAGAAGGATACGATTCTCGACTGCATGACCGCACTGTTCGATCACCTGCGCGATGAAGACCACGCGGCGGTGCGCTCCGTACTGGGGCATTGGATGTTTGTCTACATTCACCCCTATATGGATGGCAATGGTCGGATCGGCCGATTTCTGATGAACACAATGCTCGCGTCAGGCGGCTATCCTTGGACCGTCATAACAGTAGACCGCCGCGATGACTACATGGCTGCCCTCGAAGAGGCCAGTGTCAATAACAACATCAAGCCGTTTGCAGCATTCCTGGCCGGACTTCAAGCTTGACTGATCCGCCGTCGTGCCGGCCCCAACAGATGCTCGACAACTCCGCGCAGCGGATCAACGTCGTGCTACTGGGATTTCAGAAACGCCGCCATTTCCGTCAGCGGCGCACCGAACATCTCCGAAGGCGTGACGCCCCCGTGCAGCATGATCAGGGGTGGGCCGTCACCGTGGACCTCGTAGTAAAGCTCGACGCCGTTGACTTTGGCATGACCCTTCGATTCTGGTGTGCGCCATGGCTTGTCCTTCCGCCATCGTCGTGTGCGCGGACACGGCAAAGGCCGCGGCAACGAGGACCAGCAATAGTCGGGGTTTTCTCATGGTCTCACCAAGGTGACGAGGAGCTCGTCCAACAGCTCGAACTGCTCGGGTGCGCTACTCGTGCCCGAGCTTCCAGAAGCAATTGCGTCGTCGAGGGCTTGCTTGGAAGGATAGAGTTCGGTCAGGACCAATAGCGTCTTGCCGTCTTTTTCCTCGAAAGTCACCGTGGAAACGGGACCATCCTCGCTTTCCTCGTTCGTCCAGACGATGCGCGAGTGGGGCGTCACTTCGATATACCTGCCGAAGTACGCCATTGGCTGCTCGAAGGCAGGGTGGCTGAACACAAAACGGTACGTGCCACCCGTACGAACATCAGCCTCACAGGAAACGAAAGATATTCCAAACGACTCCGGCGTCCACCACCGCTTGAGCAACTCGGGCTTTGCATGCGATCGGCTCACTCCCGCGCACCGAGAGGTGGAACTCCTCTCGCATGCTTTCACAATTGCTGTTCGGTCCTTGAGATACCGAAATGCCGGCACGTCCAGGCGACTTGGCTCGGCTCCCCTGTGCCCAGCGCAGCGCCTTCAGTCGTCAGGTCGTCACCCGGCCTTGTTCTGCCTTCGGCATTGGCCTCCCTCGGGTTGGTCAGCCTTGAGAAAAGAGCTTGTGTGACCCGTCTATTGGGGCTTCAGACTTGAAAAATCGCGCGCCCGGAGAGACTCGAACTCCCGACCACCTGGTTCGAAGCCACCAATGTAAATGTAAGCGATTGATCTGAAAAGCCGAATGACGGCGTCCGTTGCCTAAATCACCGTACGAAGCACAGCAATGCACGACGAGTGTCGGCAAATTGTCGGCAGCCCGAAACGCCACGCACCATCTCTGCTCTGGGGGAGGCACGTACTTATCGGAAATCGGATTTGCCTGGAGCCGGATTGCACGCTCTAGCGCCACGGCCGTCTTCTCGACA
>DASSBQ010000403.1:0-4359 GCA_035698625.1 Nitrospiraceae bacterium | reverse complement strand
CGCGTCTTGACACAAGAGGAGATGGATCGCATCCAACGAACCCATACCGAATCGTATGAACGACAGAGAGAGTCGCTGCGCCTTCTGCCTGGCACGCGCGAGTTGCTCGACGAGCTTTCTTCCCGCCGCGTGCCCTATGCCGTCGCCACCAGCGGGCGATTAGAGAATGCCAAGCACACATTGAAACTGCTGGACCTTCGTGAGGATGTGCCGGTCATTACGAGAGACAAGGTCCGCTATGCCAAGCCTGATCCGGATTTGTTCGTCGCCGCCGCCGAGCAGCTTGGAGCGCCGATGAGCCGCTGCGTCATCGTGGGAGACAGTGTGTGGGACATGCTGGCTGCCCGGCGTGCCTGGGCGTTGTCCGTGGGATTGCTGTCGGGAGGGTACGGCCAGGATGAGCTGGAACGGGCCGGCGCCTATCGGGTGTATCAGGATCCAGCTGACCTGCTCCAGCATCTCGATGAAGTCGGTGTCCGGCTCGGACCTCCGACATGACGGGCGCGCGCCGACAGATGTATCATGCAACGACTTCCCATTTGAGGGAACGGTCATACAGCGGTCATTCACCTGCGGTGACACGAGAAAAGGCAGCGGGTGGATGAGAGCGGTTCGACTGCATACGCACGGCGTCGCGGAGTCTCTTCGCTGTGAGGAGGCTTCAGCCCCCGTGTTGAAAGATGATCATGTCCTCATTCGGGTCCATGCCGCAGCGGTGACACCGACGGAGTTCGCCTGGTATCCCACGTCCCATACTCACGACGGCGGCGCCAGACTGTTACCCATCATTCTGGGGCACGAATTTTCCGGTGTCGTGGCGGCGGTCGGAGGAACGGGCATAGACCAGGTTCGAGTCGGGGATCAGGTGTATGGAATGAACGACTGGTTCATCGATGGCGCGCAGGCGGAATATTGCGTCACTGTCGCCGCATCGGTCGCGCCGAAACCTGCGACCCTCGATCATGTTGAGGCGGCGGCCGTGCCGATCTCCGCGCTGACCGCATGGCAGGCCCTTGAGGAACGCGCACATCTGGCGGCCGGAGAGCGGGTATTGGTCCATGGCGCGGCCGGCGGCGTCGGGACCTTTGCGGTGCAGCTGGCCCGGCACAAGGGGGCCCATATCATAGCGACGAGCTCCGCCGCGAATATGGACTTCGTCAAAGGATTGGGAGCCGATGAAGCGATTGATTACCGGACGACGCCGTTTGAGACGGTGGTTCGAGATGTGGATGTGGTCCTGGACACGGTGGGAGGCAAAACAAGAGACCATTCATGGGGTGTCCTTCGGAAGGGCGGACGCTTGGTCACCGTCGCGGCGGATGCGGAAGGGAAGCACGACCGGGTGCGCGACGCCTTCTTCATCGTCGAGCCGAATAGGAGCCAGTTGATTGAAATTGCGCGTCTCATCGATGACGGCGTCATCAGTCCGATTGTAGGGGGCGCCTTCTCCATGACTGAGGCGCAGAAAGCCTATGCTCAGAAACCCATGCGCGGCAAGAATGTGCTGCGCGTATCCAAGGAGTAAAGACATGGCTCATCAACGTAGGCGACAATGGTTGGAGGCCAAATGGATCCTGGCAGGGCTCTTGTCGGCTGGAGCAATGATGATGATGTTGCAGGCAACCGGGTTGGCGGAAGACAAAGTCGCGATTCTGATGAAGCAACATCTCGCCGAGGTGGCGGGCAAAGAGGTCACGATGCTGACCGTCGATTATGCGCCGGGAGCCGCATCCGCGCCGCATGTGCATCCGGGTTCGGTCATCGCGTATGTCCTGGAAGGGGCGGTCATCTCACAATTGGAAGGTGGACTGCCGGCCAGGTACGCGAAAGGGCAGGGCTGGTACGAGCCTCCAAAGAAGCCGCATGTCGCCTCAAAGAACGCGAGCACGACCGAACCAGCGAAGCTGCTCGTGTTCCTGCTCTCGCAGATCGACGAGCCGATCAAAGCTCCACTCCGGTGAAGCCCGCATTCCCTCGAACCGTTCACCAGTTCTCTTTTTCGGAGTCCGCTGATGCAATCACGACTGGTCCGCGATGCGCGATCCTCCTTCATGGCCGGGTCGCGTAAGACATCGGCGCTTAGTGCAGAGAACAAAGGAGCCGTTGATGGAAAAGCCCGCGGAAACCGCCTATCCCATTCACGACCTGCTGCGCCGTCGCTGGAGTCCGCGCGCGTTCTCGGAGCGGTCGGTGGAACCGGAGAAAGTGCTGAGCTTGTTCGAAGCGGCCCGCTGGGCCCCTTCATCCAACAATGAACAGCCTTGGTCGTTCGTAATCGCGACCAAAGATGAGCCCGGCTATCGTCTCCTATTCGCATGTCTGAAAGAGGGGAATAAGAAGTGGGCCTTTCGCGCGCCGGTGCTTGCCCTTTCGGTCGCCCGACTGCATTTCGAAGACGATGGTACTCCGAACCGGCATGCTGTTCATGATACCGGCATGGCGGTGTTCAGCCTTGTCGTCCAAGCGACCGCGCTGGGTCTCATTATCCATCAAATGGCCGGGTACGATGTCGAGAAGGCGCGACAGGAGCTCAAGATCCCCGCCGGACACGATCCCGTCGCGATGATCGCGGTGGGCTATCCGGGCGATTCCAATCAACTGCCGGATTATTTGCGCGAGCGGGAATTGAAGGCGCGGGAACGCAAACCGATGTCGGAGTTCGTGTTCGAGGGAGTTTGGGGGCGGAAGACTGACGGGATTGTCAGCAAGCAATGAACATGGAGCAGTTATCGGTAGACTTCCTTGCGAGCGCCGATCTTGACCACGAGCACGATCACTTTTCTTTTAGAATCACGTCGAGCGGCTTGCGCCTTTCTTCTTGGTTTCAGCCAGCGCAGCTCGTGCGTCAGCGAGATCGATTCGATCTTCCAGCTCTTCCAACAATCGCAAGTCATCGATCGGAACCATGGCGGCAACTTCTTTCCCGCGTCGTCGCAGCACCACCCGCTCCTTCCCAAACGCCACTCGGTTGATCGCATCCGCGAATCCTTCTCGGGCTTTACTTGCTGGAAGATGTCCCATGAATCACCTCGCTGTAAAAGTCTCGATCGCACAAGTTGTACAAATCGTACATTGTAATGATGCGAGGCGACAAGGTGAGAACTATTGGGTAGCTTTACAGGCGGTATGGTTTTTACAGCGGCTGAGAACCAGATGGGCCTATGATTCCATATCGCACTTTGGTCCAACATTCGGCAAGCTAATTCTCGTTCTTAATCCCTCAAGCGTATCAATCGGTTTAAGCAACATTGTGGGAAACATCTTCACCGCATTGCGAGATTCCTTGACAAGTTTCACGAGCTATATGAACGTTGGGTTTACAATGCTTGTAATCGTACTGATCGGATGTTGCTTCGGGGCTCTCATTATGTTTGTAGACTTAGTGGTCAAATCGTTGTACGCGAAGATCAAAGATTTTGATGCTATACAGAAACTAGATACATTGGGACCATATTCGTCTGCCGTGCTGGCAGGGTTTTCTGCCGGTCTGATAGCAGTTGTGCTTTTTGCTCCCCTAATCGTTTTCGCCACTTGGCTGCTGAGAGATGTTGTGGACACTCGAGATCTCACTTCTTGGTTCAAACAATTGAGTCCGATATCTGTGTTTATGGGTATGGCCGTGGCCGGCATAGTTCGAAGAAGATGGGGCAATAGAAGTGAGAAGCAAGTATAAGCAAGATACTTGTGCAGGAATTGCAGTGAAACTGAACTCGGTCAATTCAACATATTTTTCGGTGCTGTATCCCCTTGTCGCATGCATACTTATAACGGCCAGTTGGTTATCAGCTGGCGACGTTCACTACGCCTACGACGACCTCGGCCGTTTGACTGCCGTCATCGATGACGCCGCCAACACGGCCGTCTACAACTACGATGCCGTCGGGATCTGCTCGGCATCGACCGCTTCACCCCCGGCGCGAGTGGCATCGGTGTCTATGCCGTCTTGCCTGGGAAAGGAGCCGTGGGTGCGCAAGTCAAGATCCAAGGCTATGGCTTCGATCCGACCCCGAGCAACAACACGGTAACCTTCAACGGCACGAGTGCGACGTAACTCCCATTCCTGAGGAAAGGGGCTGGTATGTGCGAGATCTTGTTCTCACCCGGATGGTTGAGTATGATGTCGCTGAAGTGAGGCGTGCAGATGGCGATTGGGCTCAAACAGACACTAGACTACGGGGATTATGCCGCTATTCCTTCCGACGGAAAGCGATATGAGATTTTGGAAGGAGAGCTCTACGTGACCCCGGCCCCCAGCCCGCTCCACCAAAGGGTTTCGAAGAAGCTGCAGCGTCAGCTTGAAGCGTACTTTGAAGGGCGATCACTAGGTGAGGTCTTTAACGCTCCGATCGATGTCATCTT
>DASSBQ010000402.1:0-6626 GCA_035698625.1 Nitrospiraceae bacterium | reverse complement strand
AGCATGTTGCGTATGAACAATGGTCAAAAATCGAACAACTTGCCCTCGACCTGAGGAAAAATCCGAGACAGTATGAGAAGGTCAAGGAGCATTATGAATTCAGCATTCAATCCATGGTGCTGGCCGCCCGCGAACGGAATGTACCGGTAATCCTGGTGACGGTGCCGGTGAACCTCCGCGACTGGCGCCCAAACGTTTCCTACCAACCCGTCAAGGGAGAGACGCTGGCGGCTTGGGAACAACAGTATCGCAATGGTCGCCGCCTGCTATTCCTCGGCGATGCAGCGGGTGCGGTTCAGGCCTTTTCGACCGCGACACACATCTCGCCGTTGCACGCGGAATCTCACTTCATGCTCGGGCTGGCGCTGGAAACAGTCCATGACTATGATGGCGCCTTGCTTGCCTATGGGAGCGCGCGCGATCTTGATCACAATCCATTCCGCGCGCCATCGGATCTCAATCGGATTCTCAGACAGATAGCCGGTCGTTTCGACAACGTATCTCTGGCGGACGCCGAACAGGCATTTCAAGCCGCCAGCGCGCCATTGGCCCCCGGCTTCGACCTCTTTCTGGATTATGTGCATCCTACAAAACGAGGCAACCTGCTGTTGGCACACGCGGTCTACACGGAGATCGTCAAACGTAACCTCATCGACGCCGAAACAAACGGCGCCGATGCTGTTCAAACAGCGGTGCTGAACAGCCCTGGATCAAAAGAAGCCTACGATGAACGCCGGGACTATGCCATGCAAGGCGTGATGGTCCGGCTGTTCGTCATGATGCATCAATATGAAAGCGCACTAGAGAAGGCCCATGCCCTATATCAAGCGCCCGGAGCATTCGATGCTCTCCGTAGCGGAGAAGATGCCAGACTTGTGAAGGGGGTGCTGGAATTATTCCCCGATATCATCCGGCACGAGCACGCCGCCATTCTGGGCGGTACCGACGATAAGCCGCGGCGCCAAGAATTAGAGGCGCGCATCAAGAAATTTTATCGCGATAATTTTGGCGGGTACGAAGAATTCCAATCATTTGCGAAGGGGCGAGCGAGTTAGTATCGCACACCTGATCAGAAGAGAGTGGAATGCAAGCATTCATGATGAACCTGCCGTTTCGGTGAATGACCCCGCCGCCACTCTGAGATATCGGACTTATGCACCGGCCGCCTGTTGCTCCGCATGGTAAGAGCTTCGCACCAGAGGACCGGATTCGACATGGCTGAAGCCCATGTCCAGGCCGTCCGCTTTGAGCTGGGCAAACTCGTCCGGATGGTAGAATCTGGCGACCGGCAAATGGTCTCTCGTGGGTTGCAAGTATTGTCCGATGGTCATAATGTCGCAACCGACCAATCGAAGATCACGCATGACGTCCCGCGCCTCATCGCTTGTCTCGCCCATCCCCACGATCAAACCCGACTTGGTCTTCATCCCCATCTGTTTGGCCTTGCCGAGCAGCTCGATCGAACGCTGATATTTCCCTTGCGGTCTGATTGAAGGAAATAACCGGCGGACGGTTTCGATGTTGTGATTGAGAATGTCCGGCCCCGCGGCGCAGACTTCTGCGAGAGCAGCCTCATTCCCTTCAAAGTCGGGAATCAAGACTTCGATCGTGCAAGTCGGAACCAGCCGCCTGATGTGCCGAATGCTTTCGGCAAAGACCGAGGAGCCTCCATCCTCTAATTCATCTCGATTCACCGACGTAATCACGGCATGCCTGAGGTTCAATTTTTGAACCGCCTGTGCGACGCGAAGGGGCTCTCCCGGATCCACGGCGTTCGGCCGGCCGGTGGACACCGAACAGTAATGACATCGCCGCGTGCAAATATCTCCCAGAATCAGAAATGTCGCAGTCCGCGCATTCCAGCATTCCCACATGTTCGGACACCGCGCCTCCTCGCAAATCGTATGCAAGCCCAAGCCGTCCATGATGCGCCTGATGTCCATGTAATCAGGCCCCAGCTGGAGATGCACCTTGAACCAGGGTGGAAGACGGCTTGATCGGCCCTCGGCCACAAATCGCCGGCCAGCGACCGGTTCAGCCGGATGGCGAGAGCGTTGAAGATGCTCGAGCGGGACAAATGTCACGTAGGCGTGCCTCCATTACACGCTCTTGTGGCTGCTCCACGATACGCTTCAACTGCTCAAGAATTGAGTTGCCTGCATGCTCCCAACCTGCTTAGAGAGCAGCGACGGTCCGGTACATCCAGTGTAACAGCTTTTGCCAGACTCCCCGAGGCAACTCCTGTACGTAGGCTGGATCCGGATACTGAATCCATAGCTCTTGAGATCCGAGATAGACGCCGTGCTTGAAACTGAGTTGGCTACGCAGTTCTCGATAACCTTGCTGATGCAGCGTTCGCACCAGCTCCTCCAATGCTCTCGTCGCCGATACAGGATGCTCGGCCGTCACCCGGGCCGCTTCGTACCGCAAGACGGCTCGAAAGCCGGCGGCGGTCGGTTCACATTCCACCGGCCGGTTGAAACCTCTTTCCCTGTCATCGAGCCCGGCCAGTTGGTGTCTTTCGACTGCTTCATCAGACATTATTGGGCTCGAAAGACCGCCAAGAGATCGCTCAACGCGACCGTCTTGCTTTTTAACATGGCCCGTTCGGCATCCAGGACATCCAACGCTGACACCTTTTCCGTGCCGCCTTTGAGACATCGAGCGCCCAAGGTCAGCACCCGCTCGCATTCCTTTTCCACTTTCGCCTGGACCACCGGATTCACCTTGGTGATGTCATGAACTTTTGCGCGCGTCGCAGTCAAATGAGCTTGGAGCTCTTCTTCCGGATAAGTCTTTCTCGCCGCTTCATCCTGACATCGATCGATGAACTGGGTCAAAAATACGTATAATCGCAACAGCGTCTCGGTCGTCTCGATATGCCCTGGATGCGTCTCTGTCGTCATGGTCTGCAGCTCCCTCCTACGTTGATGTCCATTCGGTGCTTCGCTTCACGGCGGCGATGATCGGCGCAACATGCGGAATCTCCGCTATAACCTTGTCCGGTTTTTCCGGCCCCAGGCGCCGTGGCCATGATAGCCGGTCATGCCGTGATCATTCCGGCCGCAGCGGCCACCCCGGCAGATAGCTCCTCCTTGCCGATATAGAGATGAAGGGACCTCGCAATCTTCGCCGGCTCACATTTCGGCGGATTTGATGAAAATCGGCGGATCAACAGAATTTTGCGATAGACATCAAGGTGGTCGGCGCGGACCATTCCCATTATGCAGCAGGCCTGGTGCCGACTCAAGAATGGAAATGCCCAGAGATCAGGACCGGTTCGCGGCAGCCGCTTGGGGACACATCGACAAAAATTTAGAGCAAGACTTTGATATCGCTTCCTTCTATTTGAACCTGATATGAGGTGACTTTCGCGGCAGGATTGTTCAGACAGGCGCCGGTGGCGATATTGAACTGCCAACCGTGCCAGGGACAAGTCACGACGCCACCTTCTACATCGCCTTCTCCCAAGGGCCCGCCGCGGTGAACGCACGTATTATCAATCGCATGGTAGGTTCCTTCGATGTTAAAGACTGCAATGGTCTTGTCCTTGACGTCAACCACCATCCCGCTTCCCGGCTTCACATCGTCGGTCCCGGCCACACGTACAAACTCCGACATGCTACCCTCCATTACTCCAACTACTCCAACCGGTTCATATCTCCCGGGCCCGCCTCATTTTTCCGCCGCAGGTCGCTTGATTTTCTTCAACAGACTTTCAATGCGGCCGGGCCCGTTTCGGTCGTCCTTGCCCAGCCGCGCCATGATTTGTCCGGCAATCTCCCGAAACGCTTTCGACTGCGGCGAATTTGGATCCGCGACGACGAGGGGACGGCCCGTGTCACCTCCTTCACGGATGGCGGGATCGATCGGAACGCGGCCCAAAAACGGCACGCCCAATGTTTCGGCGGCCCGCTCGCCTCCGCCATGGGAGAAAATCTCGGTCCGTTCACCGCAATGGCCGCACACGAAGTAACTCATGTTTTCCACGATCCCGAGCAGCGGCACATTGACCTTCTGGAACATCATCATGCCTTTTCTCACATCATGCAACGCCACTTCTTGGGGTGTGGTCACGGTAACGGCGCCGGCCAGAGGCACCAATTGCGAAAGCGTGAGTTGGGCATCTCCCGTGCCGGGGGGAAGGTCAATCAACAGATAATCCAGTTCGCCCCACAGGACATCACGGAACAGTTGTTGGATCGCGGTGTGGACCATCGGGCCACGCCAGACCACTGCCTGATCCTCGGGCACAAAAAATCCCATAGAGATCAGTTTGATGCCGTGGCTCTCGGCCGGAGATATTTTTCCATCCTTCTGTTCCGGAGTTTTCTCGATTCCCATCATCATCGGGATATTGGGACCGTAGATATCCGCGTCCAGCAGGCCCACCCGTGCTCCGCTTAACCCCATCGCCACGGCCAGATTGACGGATACGGTGGATTTGCCGACGCCTCCTTTCCCGCTGCTGATAGCAATCACATGCTTGACGCCGGGCAGCAAATTCGTCCGTGTCTGAGTCTCCTCTTGATGAGGACTTCCGGAATGCATTTCTGTCATAATGGCGCCTCCTCGCGATAAACGGATCACGCCGCTTCTTCGACGCTGACCAGTATACCGTCATCATAAGCCATCGAATCGGCCAAAGGAAATGGGGCCGGTGGACCACAAGACCTCGGAGGGCGCGCATACGAGGCCGCGCGAGGCAAGATTCAGGTCTTCTGACGCTGGAGGTTATATGCGAGGCCCAGAAATGACAGGATATAGATGAGCCATTTGGAAGGATCGAAATTGTACCATTTGGGCCCGTTGCGATAGTCGCGCGAGAATGTGTGATGGTAGTTATGATAGCCTTCACCGAAACTCACGAACGAGATGAGCCAATTATCGCGGCTGCTGTCTTCCACCCCATGGGGCTGACTTCCCCACAGATGGCAGAGGGAATTGATCGTAAACGTCGAATTCAGGACAAGGACGGTTCGCAGCATCCCGGCCAATAAAAAACACCCGAGCCCGCTCACCCACCCGCCGTTGAGCCATCCAGCCGCAAAGGGGACCAGCAGCCCGGAAATGACAATGGGCACGTAATACCGATGTTGCCACATGATCAGCGGGTCTTTCCTTAGCCGGCTCTCATATTTTTCCGCCCGATGCGGCGTCTCCACGAAGAGCCAGCCGCAATGGCTATGCCAAAAGCCCAGTGAGGCGTTATACGGGTCTTCATCGGAATCCGTTCGTGCATGGTGGCGAATGTGATCGGCGCACCAGCGCAGAGCTGAGTTCTGTAGCGCCCATCCTCCCACAATCAACAGGCATATCTTGACCCACGGGCGGCATTCAAAGCTCCGATGCGAGATCATCCGGTGATACCCGACCGTGATTCCCATGCCAGTCATGATGTAAAGCACGACCAACAATACCCAATCTAGGGCGCTGTAATCATAGAAGTATGCGAAGAGCGGAACACCGATGAATGTGACAAGGGTCATGGTGCTGAAGAGAAGAATCATTCCCCACTCGAGCGATCGTTCGGCAGACTCGGCCATTATGTCCCTTTACGTTATATGAAATGCGAGTGATCATCGGAATTTCCGTTCCGAGCAAGCCGGGCGCATGCTACCGGATGTCACATGGGTTTTTCAACCGGAAATACCGGGTGTATACTGAGTAGATCAAGGATGAAGACCAAAGGGAGCGGTGATCCGCATGACTACGTGGTCGATTGAGCCGCGAATTCAAGCCATCGGTCAAGAACTGGCGCGCCTTTCAACTGGCGGCGGGCCGGATCTGTTCGAATCCCGCTGGTGGTCCCAAGCTGCTATCAATTTGGCCATGAAAGACGAGGCGTTCAAAGCCCGACTCTTCCGATTCGTCGATGTCCTCCCATCGCTCCGGGACGACGCACAAGTCACGGCGGTGGCGCGCGAGTATTTCGACGAGACGAGCGAGCGGCTTTTCGGGGCTCAATGGGGCTGGAAGACACTCACCGCCACCACGCTGGGGGCAACCCTCAGCGGAAAGACCATCCGTCATCAGGTCGAGCGCATGGCCCAGACCTTCATTGCAGGCGACTCAATTGCATCCGCTTTGCCCAGACTCGAGCGCCTCTGGAACGAACGCCGGGCTTCTTCGGTAGATCTGCTTGGCGAAGCGACGCTCAGTGACCGGGAAGCCGATCATTACCAAAACCAATGCCGGAGTGCCATCGAGGAATTATCGGTTGCCTCCGGCGCCTGGGCGAGCATCCCGATACTGGAGCGGGACCACTTGGGACCGCTGCCGCGGGTACAACTCTCCTTGAAGATCTCGGCATTGCATGCACAGTTGGATCCGGCGGACCCTGACGGAAGCTTCGACGCGGTGGCCGCCCGACTCAGACCTTTGCTCGATCTCGCCGGTTCATTGCCCGCGTCGATCATTTTCGACATGGAACAAGCGGAGACCAAGGACTTGATTCTGTCGATCTTCAAGAAATTGTTCTCCGAGACGCCGTACCGACCTTATCCCTATGCCGGACTGGCGCTGCAGGCCTATCACCGGGATACCGCGCAAGATGTGGAGCAGCTTATCGGATGGGTCCAGCGGCGCGGGAGTCCGATTACGATCAGGCTCGTCAAGGGCGCTTA
>DASSBQ010000401.1:0-9865 GCA_035698625.1 Nitrospiraceae bacterium | reverse complement strand
GATATAATCGTAGCCGCGACTGCCGAACCGCTCTTCAAGCGCCTTGCGTTTGGCAATCCCCTTCAAATTTACCGACTCCGTGCCAAGGACATGGTCGAAGAGGCCCACATGTGCGGCAACGTCCCTGGCGAGCCCAAGCTGGCTGGCGGTTGCCAACACCAACGTGCGGCCGGCCAGGCGTTCGCTGCGCAGATATTCCACCACGTCGTCGTTATAGGGCAGGGCGGCCACGTCGAGTCGCACCCTCCGCCCGATCTGATGCTTTAGATAAGCCCTGCCTTGCAGCAGCCAGAAGGGAATCACGAACAGGAAGAGCGGATAGCGTTTCAAGAGAAGCAGCAGCGACTCCCAGAGCAGGTCGGTTTTAATCAGCGTGCCGTCCAGATCCACACACAGCGGCACTCGGTAGGGAGAAACCACGGCGGCGTTGGGCGCGGATTGTGGGTTGGGAGACACCGAATCACTCCTTCCGGACTTCGCCTGACGAGTCTTCTTCGTGCTCGCGCTGAATGCCTAAGAGATCGGCCGCCCACCCGGGCCGCCGCGCGGCCTGCGACGGTGGGAGACGGCGTCGGGCAGAGGTAGGATACCAGGGCCTCCACCATCAGTCACGCGAGATCGAAAATACGTACGGTACGTAGGGTGGGAATGGAAGGAGGCCCCGATTCCGAATAGGGTAGAAGGCTGTTCAATGACAGGTGGGGAGAAGGACTCCGGTGAATACGCTTACTTGCCGAAAGCCTTTTTCAACAACGGTTCGACTTCCCCCTTCGCCTCCATCGGGTCCAAGACGTCCGTGTCTCCGAAGAACTGGCCGTTGATAAATACCTTTGGAAGAGTCGGCCAACTCGTCATTCGCGTGAGTGTGTCCCGCTTTGCAGGCTGCGGCAACACATCGATCACCTCGTATGGGTACCCGTATTTGTCGAAGAACTGCATCGTCTCACGGGTAAATCCGCACATCGGCATGGTCTTGGTGCCTTTGCCGTAGATCAGAATCTTGTGCTCGGTGATTTCTTTCTGGATTTCCTGCTCAATAGGATCCGCCATCGGGCCCTCCTTATGTTTCATCAGGCGTTTGCGCGGTTATTTCGAGCGCATGTATGCGGCCATCGCGAAGGGGGACCGCCAACGCTTCGTAGATCGTCCGGTGGCGGTCCAGCAGATTCTTCTCTTTAAAAAGATTCGATGTCACCCGCACCTTCAAATGATCACGAGTGCCGGTCTTGTCGAATACCATGACGGTCGCATCCGGCAAGAGCTGTCGAATATATGTGGTGACGGCGTCGTCGCTGATCATAACCGGCTGCGCTCAGAATAACGCATTGTCCGGCGCGAACGCAATTCCACCGGATGGCTCCGGATAATGTGGTTTCCGGAATATCGATTGACGGATCGTTCGATAGAACCGCATATGGCCATCAACAACGGGCTTGGGACTGGAAACGCGTACCCGTGAACATGCTAGGACTCGCATGTCATCCCGGCGCGCTGAGGGATCAGCCAGTAATCGGCTTCGCCGGTGGTGCATTTGATGCCTCATGGTTGTTATCCACCATGCAGTGATTGGCTGTTGCTTCTTGGCCAGTTCATAAGTTCATGAAGTTGCAGTGGATTCTTCAAGTTCCGTCTTGGCATGTTCATTGCGGTTACCCCTCTTTGTAATTCAAGGCCCACATTCAGCGGGCCCGGACTTAACCATAAGGAGGATTCCATGGGAGAATTCAGATCCGGCTTTTTCATGAGCGACTCCCCCTGCAACGGGAGACTGATGGTGGTTGATGACGAGCCAGATATCCGAAAGGTCGTGAGAATGACGTTGCAGAAAGCTGGGTACGAGGTTCTTGAGGCGGAAAATGGCGAGAAAGCGATTGAAACGATCAATACAGGAGAAAATCGCCTGCTTCTGGATGTCATTATCTGCGATATCCGCATGCCAAAGATCAACGGGGTGGAAGCGATCGCCTATTTTCAGCAAGAATGGCCGCGCGTGCCGATCATCGTGCTGACGGGATTCCCCGACACCGACATGGCCACGTCCTTCTTACGGGGCGGCGTCATTGATTATCTTGTGAAGCCGGTGGAAGGAGAAAAGTTGAAGGCCGCGGTGGTCCGCGCCATGGAACAGCGGGAACTGGCACGACTGTAGCTGTTCACCGTCCGACCCTTCGTACCCGGGGGACTTGATGTCCCCCGGACCGATCCGTGACGCGGTCCTTCGTCCGGCCGCGTCGATGCCGCAAGGAGAACAGCCGTCGTAATGGATCGAGCACAGACCAAGGTGGCGATCGTCGGAGCCGGCAAAGGCGGCGTGGCGCTCCTTGAGCTTTTGCACCAGATCCCCGATGTCGATATCGTGGGAATCACCGACAAGGATCCCGAAGCACCGGGCCTCCGGCGGGCCCGCGATCTCAGCATTCACGTCACGCAGGAAGCCCCCGACCTCATCGGCAATCATGGCGTCAACCTCATTCTTGACGTCACAGGCGATCCGCTTATGCGGGACACGATCCTTACGCACAAGAACCCGGGAGCCGAGGTCTTGAACGGATCCACCGCAAAGCTGCTGTGGAATCTCATCCAACATGAGTCGAAACTCGAGACCGAACTGTTCCATGCCGAAAAGCTGGCCGGCCTGGGGTCGTTTGCGGCGGGCATCGCTCATGATATCAACAATCCGCTTCAGCTTATCCTGGGGCTCGCGGAAAATCTCGCTCAAGAAAAGGATCTCGGCGCGGTTCAGGAACAGGCGCGCGAAATCATCGAAGCCGTCAAGCGGACCAGCGCCATTTGCCGGGATTTGACCCGGTACGCCAGGCGCAATGCCGCGCAGGATGACGCGCCGGTGAATGTGAACCAGAAAATCGATGAAGCCCTGAAGATCGCCCGTTATGCGGTGACTCTCCAGGACATTACGATCATCAAGAAGTATGACCCGAGGGCGGTCGTCAAGGGCAATCCCGACGAACTGCTTCATGTCTTCGTCAATCTCATCACCAACGCCGTGCAGGCCATGGCCGAACGCGGCACGCTCACGTTGAAAACGGACGACGTCGACGGCTCGATCATCGCCATTGTGGAGGACACAGGCTGCGGAATTCCGAAGGAGTTTCTTCCCAGAATTTTTGATCCACTCTTTACCACCAAGCCGGCCGGCAAAGGCACGGGGTTGGGGCTCTATAATGTCATGTCCGTCGTGTCCAAAATGAACGGCCATATCGCCGTGGACAGTACCGTGGGAAAAGGCACGGTTTTCAGAATCGAGTTTTCTCCCGCGTCGCAACACATACAGTTTACGAACCCGTGACCCCATGACGACTTCATCCGACTCTTCCCCTCTCGCCGGCACGGCTCGACCCGGTTGGGGACTCAAACGCAAGCTCATCGTCTCCATGTTGCTGGTCGGGGTGCTTCCGCTTATCCTCGGCCTGACCATGGCGTTCTTCCAAGGATCAAAGGAGATCCGCGAAGTCAGCGGTGAAAGTTTCAAGGCACTGGCGACCGAGGCGGCTAGAAAATTGGATCTGCTGGCGGCGGAAGAGGTGGTCCGGACCTCGCGAATTGCGACGGATCCCATGGTGATCCATGAACTGGAAAAGCGCCGCGACGCGCTTCAACCGGGCAAGGAAGCCGACAACGCCGCCGCACGGGCCCGGTTGAAGGCCAAATGGGAGGTTCGGGATCCGGCCGCGGTCAAGGCGATCATGGACAGCCAATTGGGGCGGCTGCTGAGAGAATATTACGCCGGCTCCCATGTGGAGCAGGACCAGTTGCTTCCCCAAGTGGTCCGGGCGGCGACCAAGATGCTCTTCATCACCGATGTCCAAGGCGATTTGGTGGCCGCCCTGACGAGCCGGCCTGATTTTTCACATGAAGAAACGGCATGGTGGAAAGGCGCGTACAACAAGGCCATCGGACAACTCTATATTGAAGACGTCTATTTTGACGAGAAGGTGAAGGCCTATGTCTTCAGCATTTCCTTGCCGATCATGGATACCCTTCGCTACGAAGTGGTCGGGGTGCTGCATCGCGTGATCGATGCCAAGGAGTTCTTCTCTCCGTCCACGCATCCGATCCGGTTCGGAAAAACCGGACATGTTATGTTGATCGACAGTCGCGGCATCGTCCTGAGCTGTCCGATTCTTCCAACCGGCGTACGCCTCTCCGATCCCTCTTTGATCCCTCTTGTGATCCATCCCGAACCCGGGTGGGTCAGCGCGTCGAGCGACGGGCACGGCGGCACCGGGACGGCCATCATCGGTTTCGCTCCTCTCCCTGAGACCAGCCGGGCCACCAACGGCTCTCTGGACGAAGGCGCATGGCATACATTCGTTTGGCAATCGTCCGCTGAACTCTTTGCTCCGGTGCAGCATCTCTTTACCTGGATGTCGATCTTTGCCGCGGTGGCGGTCGGATTGCTGGCGATGTTGGGCTATCTGGCGGCAAGCCGCATCGTCACGCCCGTTCGCCGCCTGCAGGAGGCGGCGCGCTCGATCGCGAAGGGAGAGCTGCGCGAACCCATTCAAATCAAGACCGGCGATGAGCTCGAGGAACTGGCCGTGGAATTCAATCGCATGAATGCGCAATTGGAAGCGGCCTTCGCCGGCCTGACGAGCCAGGTGCAGTTAAAAACCGAAGAAGTGCAATACCTGCAAAAGTCGACCGACCAGGTTCTGGACGCCGTTCCCACGCCGATCATCATGATCGATCAAAATGAGCATATCCAATACGTGAACAAGGCGTCGAAAGACGCCCTCTCCATCAACGGCCAGCATCTGGCCACCATGACGCTCTTTGACCTGCTCCATCTCGATCATGCGATGCAGGACAAATTGAGAAAAGAATTGGGACAACCCGACGCAGGACCGATGTCCCGCGGTCACGGTGATCCGGAACGCCTTGCGACGCTTGAACCCCGCGATCCCCTTTCTCCGCAGCTCGGGCAAGACTTTTGGGACGAGCGACAGGAGATCCAAATCGGATCCCGGCTGTATCGCTATCAATGGTTTCGCATGGACGGCCGGCATGGGGAGGGAAAACGAATCGGGCTGGTCTTGCGGGACACGACGGACGAAAGCCGCCTCCAGGACCAATTGGTGCAAGCGGAGAAATCCGGCAGTCTGGGCGTGCTGACGGCGGGAATCGGACATGAGTTGAACAATCCGTTGTTCGGGATCCTCGGCTTGGGGGAAGCCATTCAGGAAGAAGTCGATTTGCTCCGGATAAGATCCTACGCTCGCGACATCGTGGTCCATGGCCGCCGAATGGCCGCGATCATCCGCGACTTCGCCGGCATCGCGACGCGGGAAGCCAAGGATCAACGGGTGCCGGTGGACGTCAATGCGGAATTGGACCAGGCATGGGCCATCGTGCAGACCTCGTATGATGCGCTGGGGGTGGATGTTCAGAAGCGCTACGTGTCGGTCTCTACCGTTAACGCGCTCCCCGACCAGTTGCGCCAAGCGTTTACCAATGTCCTGGCAAACGCCGTGCAGGCGCTGCGCGGCCAAGGCCAATTGCTGCTCAGTACCGCAGAGCAGGGCGGGATCCTCAGCATCACAATCAGCGACTCAGGACCGGGCATTCCCAAGCATCATTTGAGCAAGGTATTCGACCCCTTCTTTACCACCAAAGGGCAAGGACAAGGATCGGGGCTGGGGCTGACGGTCGCGCAACGGATCGTGAAGAAATTCGGCGGAGATATTCGTCTTGAAAGCCGGGACCAACAAGGCACAACCTGTATCATTACGCTTCCCGTCGCCGGGACGTCGGTTCGGAAGGAGGAATCATGTCTTCCATCCTCAGGTCAAGCGGCCACGCCGCGCTCTGGTTCATGACCGTCCTCGGCTTGAGCTGGACCTATTCGCTCCAGGCGAAAGACCCGCCGAGTCCGCTCCGCATCCCGCCTGAGAAAGTCGCGGAATATGTCCACGCGGTCCTCGAAGCGGACCGCACCATCTATACTAATCATGTCGTCAATCGGATGCAGGCCAAAGGAATCGTCTCCGCCGCCGAACATTGGGAACATGAAAACGCGTTGCCTCTTCCCGCCCAATTTTTGCAGCATTCCGGAAAGTTGGTTGCGGAAGCGGGCCGGGGCATCCGCTATCGGCTGATCAGCCTCTGGCCCATCTACCAACGCAATGCGCCCGCCACGGACTTCGAACGGAAAGCGCTTGAAATGTTGGCTCAACACCCGGATCGTCCGTTCACCGGTGTGGTGACCAGCGGCCGGAAGCAGTATTTCCAAGCCGTTTATGCCGATCGCGCGGTCTCAGCGGCCTGCGTCACCTGCCACAACAATCACCCATTGAGCCCTAAGCGGGATTTTCGGAGCAACGATGTCATGGGAGGCATGGCGATTACGATTCCGTTGGATTGAAGCGGCGCCGGCGGAGGTCACACGGGAAGGGCGCGGACAACGAGGACTAAGCCCGGCACCATCATAGGTGCACTGAATGGATCGCCTATGGAGAGTCGGCGGAATGGCACCGGCGGGCGGGAAAGAAATTCCGAATCAAGAATTCTCACCGACCAACGCCATCGCCTTCCCCCGCTGGGCCGCCGGAAGTTCGCGCACATTGCCGGGCAGCTTGTTCGCGTCTTCCCCGAATGAGGCAATGCCCATATCGGAGAGTCCCTGAAATTTGGAGCCGTCTTCCATGGCAAAGCTCGGCGTATGAATCTCGCCGATGAGCATGCCGGTCTTCAAGAGTTGAACCCGTTCGCTCGCCGTCACCGTGGCTTTCACTTTGCCGCTGTTGATCAAGATACCGGCGGAGACGGTTCCGTGGACAACTCCGTCCTCTCCGATGACGACGGTGCCTTTGGTATGGATCTCGCCTTCCAGCCGCCCATCGATCCGAACGGTTCCCTCGACGCGAATCTCTCCTTTGATCAGGACGCCTTTGGCCAGCAGGGTGATATTCTCCTCTTCAACGAATCCTGTCTTCTTCATCATTGTTGATTCCCTCTCGGCGTTGGTATGACCGTTGCCCCATATGAACATATCGCGAGCCTACACCACAGCCGCGACCTCGCCTAGGAAATTCCAAAAGAGTGTTTGAACCGTTCCCACAGACTGCTGCCGTGGACCTCGCAGTAGACCGAGGGCTCCGTCCCCTCAATGAACACTTCAGCGACCCGTTCGGGACATTTGGAAGTGGCGAGCTGACCCGTCTGGGGATCGATGTCGCGTCGCACAATACCTTGCGGCACGGGAAACTCTCTGGATTCTGCCGGAATGACTTGTCGCGCCACTTCGACCCAGATCGGCAAGGCGGCTTGAGCGCCGGCCAATCGAACGGGTTGTTCGTCATCGAAACCGATCCATAGGCCGATGACGATGTCGGGCGTGTATCCGATGAACCAGGCGTCACGATAACCGTCGGTCGTGCCGGTCTTGCCCGCCACGGCGCCGCGCAATCCCAGCAGCGGCGCCTTCGCCGCCGTGCCTCGGCTGACGACTCCTTTCAACAGCGAGGTGGCGAGATACGCGGCCTGCGGAGACACCGCCTGGCGCCGCTCCGGTGTCGTGTGCCACAACGGATCTCCCTCGGAATTTGCGACACTCTGCAATGGAACGGGAGGAATCGCGAGGCCGCCGTTCGCCAGCGTCGCGAACACCGACGTGATATCGAGCAGCGACACGGCCGAACTGCCGAGGGCGACCGAAAGATTGTCCGCGAGCGGGCTTCTGATCCCCAAGTCACGAGCCACCTTGTGGATCCGTTTCATGCCGACCGTCTGAGCCAATCTCACGGCAGGGATATTGAAAGATTGCTCCAGCGCCTTCCGCACCGTGACCGTACCATGAAACTGGCGATCATAATTTTGCGGCGCCCAAGAGCCGTTGCCGGACTCGAATGTCACCGGTTCGTCGACGACAAACGTGGACGGCGTCACCGGTTGCCCTTTCGCGATATCGCGGCGGGCCTCGAAGGCCGCCAGATAGACGATCGGTTTGAACAACGATCCGGGCTGGCGCTTTGCCTGCACCGCGCGATTGAATTGACTGGCGCGATAGTCTCGCCCGCCGACCATGGCGAGAATGCCGCCGGTCGCCGGGTCAATCGCGATCAGCGCCCCCTGGACACGGCCCGCTCCCTCCGTCAGAAAGGGATGCGCCGCCTCCAGCTTTTCCAGCCCGGTGACCAACGCCTGACCTGCAATGCGCTGCAACACCGGATCGAGCGTCGTATACACCTTGACGCCGTCGGGCAGCGGGGAGCCCGCGAGTTCCTCCGTCTGCCGCAAGAGGTAATCGACAAAAAACGGGGCATCCGCCAACGTATCCTGCAATGGAGCCGCCTGCACCGGCGCGCGCACGGCCTTCTCCCATTCGGCGTCGGACAGTACTCCCAGCGCGCGCAGCCGGGTCAAGACCACGTCGCGACGCTGTTTGGCCAGCGGAAGGTTCTTGAGGGGCGAATACGTATTGGGCCCTTTGATCATGCCGACAAGCAATGCGATGTCCTCCATCGCCAGTTCGTCGAGCCGCTTCCCGAAGTAGCGGTACGCCGCTTCACGCACGCCATAGACCGATACGGATCCCACCTGCCCGAGATAGATCTCATTGAGATAGCTCTCGAGAATCTCGGTTTTCGTGTACATCGCTTCCATGACCATCGCCGCGATGGATTCCTTCACCTTCCTCGTCCATGTCCGGTGGGGCGAGTAAAATAGATTCTTGGCCAATTGCTGCGTAATCGTGCTGCCTCCCTGCACGACCGTGCCGCGCCCGAAATTCGTCCACACCGCCCGCATGACCGCGACCGGATCGATCCCGATGTGTCCGTAGAACCGACGGTCTTCGATCGACAGCAATGCGTCCACGAACCGGGCGGGAATGTCGGCAAGCGGCAGCCACTCACGCACTTGGCGCGACTCCCCGCGCATTCCGCTGATCAACTGGGGCTCCAAATACGCCGGGAACACCGTGTCGCCATGTTCCATCGACACGACATCGCGCACCAAACCTTGGGCATGCCGCACGCGAATCGGGGCGGGATTCATATGCATGTCGGGAAATCCGTGGAGATAGATGTCGATGCCTTCCGCCTCCACCCGAAACTCGCCGGGAGTCTGAACAGGACCGGTCACTTCGCGATACCCCAGCCGGGCGAGACGCTCGATCAGATGGGATTCGGCGAGGGCCAGATCCGGCTTCAGCAGGAACGGCGCGCCGTATAAAAGCAACGGCGGATGCTCGTCCCCTTTGGGCAGCTTAATAACGCTGCTTAGGTATAAGCCATAGGACACCGCCGCGAGTACAATAATGAAGCACCCGGCCGCAGCCGTGATCGCGGCACGTCGTAGCCATCGGCGGATCAGCCCCATTCACCACTCCTCCGGGACACAGAATACGACATCGTGCCGGTGAAATCGAACAACAGACCCGTCACGTCCGGCGCCCTCGCGCATTTCACGTCCATATTTTTACCGAGGATGATATTCATCCCTTGACAATTCCGGTCCAGTGCCTTACATGTGCGCCAGCCGAATGCGAAGACCGAACAGTTCATCACTTCATCGCTCCACGCAGACTGTAGGCATTATCATACATTGGTTTCGCGCCCCCCGCGCCGATAGTGTTCTTATCCTCCTCACGGGTTTCTTCTGGACGGCGATCATCTCGATGGGATCGCTCGGCCTCCCATCATCCGCGCAGGCCGGCAGTTTTCGGATCTATGATCAAAGCGCATCCGCAGCCGGTCAGGCTTCTGCCTTCGTCGCCCAAGCCGATGACCCTTCGGCCGGCTACTATAATCCCGCCGGGATGACGCAGCTCCGCGGCTTGCAGTTTTCGCTTGGGACCAACCTCATCGGCGGAGGAATCGACTTCCGCAATGCGGCCGGCCAGACC
>DASSBQ010000400.1:0-13350 GCA_035698625.1 Nitrospiraceae bacterium | reverse complement strand
AATCATGACGTGCCGAATCGCTTGACCGCCGTGGGCTTTGGGGCGACCCGTCCGCTGTCAAATGAGCGGACCAGAGCGGCTCAACAGAAAAATCGGCGGATCGAACTCCGCGTCAAGGAGGAGCGCTGAGCCATGGTGACGTTCATCGGACAAATTCTCGGATGCCTGTTCGTTGCAGCCGCCATCGGCTTGGCCATGGGGTGGTTTTTACGAAGCTTTACCACTTCCGAGAAACGGCAACAACTGTCCGAGATTGCCGCGCGCCTGCGGGGACGCGAGCATGAGATGGATTCCCTGCATCACGAGCTGAAGGTCCGCACATCCGCCGTTCAGATTCTGGAAAGCAAAATGATGGCGGCCGAAGCGGCGCTCAAGGACCTCCAGGGGGAGACGGCTGCGAAAAGCGACCAGATCGACGCATTGCAGACCCGGCTCACCGATCAGACCGCGTCCACCAATTCGTTGGGTCGCGAAACGGAAACGCTGCGACAGGCGCTTGCCGAGGCCGAACAGACCTTGGAGGAGCGTGCCAAGGGGTATGCCGACATGCAGGCGGAACTCGAAACGGCACAGGACTTCATGGTTCGCCGTGATCAGGAAATCGCCACGTTGAAGACTTGGGTGGATCAACTTGAAGTGAAAGAGGCCGAAATCATTCGCCTGCGGGGCCAGGTCAAGGAAATGGATCTGCTGCAGCAGCAGTTGGCTGCGGCTGAAACCGGTCGGCTTGAGGTCGAACAACAGATGCGGAAGACGCGGGATGAGCGTGATGCTCTTGAGGCACGGCTTCAACTGCAGCTCAACGAATCGATGGCCGAACGACGGAATCTGGAGGTCCGGGCGCGCGAGGAAGCCTCCCAGCACGTTGCCGCGTTGCAGGAGCAAGAGGCGCTCACGAGGGCGCTCCATGAGCGATTGGCTGAATTGGAGTCGCTTCGACAAGACCTGACCGCCAAGCAGGCGGAATTGGCGCAAGCTGAAGAACGGCGCATGATGGAAATCAGCGAGCGAGAGGAGGAGATCGCCGCCTTGCGCCGCCGCTTGGTCGAATATCGGGTGGCGCAGGGGTTGATGGGTAAGGCCGCCGCGCGACAGCCTGAGGCAGAGCCGGCGGACACGGCGCCTCCCTCCAAGCCGTCCAATGGATCAGGGCATCCCAAGGACGACTTGAAGAAGATTCACGGTATTGGTCCGGTGATCGAACGGGTCCTCAATCGCATGGGTATGTACACGTTTCTGCAAATCGCGCAGATGGATCAGACCGATATCGTCCGCGTCGCCGATAAGCTCAACACCTTCCCCGACCGCATTGTGCGCGACAATTGGATCGAAGGCGCCAAACAGCAGCACTACTTAAAATACGGCGAAAAACTATAAGCCGAGGGCCCATCGTCGTTATGTCGCTAACGCCGATCAGGCGGCCCATTGACAAACATCTCCGGCTCCTCGTTCCCCGCCTCATCACATCGTTTGCAACAAGCCTGATCGCTGCGGGCTACTTGCCGGAATGCATGGCCTCGCCCCCTGTTCTTGCGTTCTTCTCCGAAGGCGCCGGACCTGGAATGATATAACTCGCCTGGCCCTTGGCCGTGACGTCGGCGGTAATGCTGTCCCCTTCCTGCAATGTCGTTCCGTCCATCATCATCGTGTTGCCGTCAACGTGTATCCGTACTTCCTTGCCGGTGGCGTCTTGAATCACATAACTCTGGCCGTCGATTTTCATGATCTGACCGCGCACGGTTTCTGACGGCGACGCAGAAAGACCTTGGCCGAAACCTGCCGAGCTTCCCGCGAAGATGGCCGCGGCAACCATTATGGAGACTATAGACATGGATAGGTTCTTTCGCTGTTTCATATCCACCCCTCCTTGAAGAGAGACTGACACCCTGTGGAGTAGTGACTATACCGAGAAGCAAGCGACGGGCCATTGACGATGTGTAGTTACAGTGAACCACCTGAGAACTGCAAAGCATGGACCGTCACGTTAGGGCGAGAGAAGGCCGCTTAAGATCTGATTATTGAAATCGATTTTTCGCGGCATGAGAAGGAGGACAACGACACAAGGAAGCAACAGAAGCGCCATCTTGTCCTATGAGAGCATTTTGTCTGCACAGTAGGGCTTGTCACCGCACGTTAGTCTGTAAACTCTCCCGAGGCTTGAATATAGAGAATCACTTGAGGTTCTTATGAGGCGGGCCGGCGAAGGTGGATGCGCTGTGGCGGTGAATATCGCTTGCCTGCGTCCACGCCGAAAGGGGCTTGGCTGACGAACGGGGTTGGCGAGCGACCGCGTCGGTCTGCCGCAGGTTCGCCGCGCTGCTGTAGGGAGTCGGCGATCGCTGGTTTCGCGCCTCGCAGCCTCGACTAGCTGCTGTAGTGACCGAAAGACCGGGTCCGGTTCCCCCCAACCCCCATCTCAGAATATGGTGGTTTCCGATCCGCCTCCGGCGGTCGGACCTCCCTCGGTCTTTCGTTCGACACATCAGCACGTCTCGGCCGCAAAGGCGCTTAGAACACCGATCCGCCGCCCTTAGCAGAAGCTGATGCGCCGGCCAAAACCTTTGCGCGCACCCGTTTCAGCCAAGGCAAAAAGGCAAGAGATGGTAGGAGATTGATCAGCACGGTGCGCCCGCAATGGCGGCCTCTCACCGCCACAGAGCTTCGTGGTACAAGCTGGGATAGTTGACAGCGGCTTCGTGCCCCAGCCCTTCACGCTCAGCAGGAATGTGTGCCGTCACAGACACCGACTATCGCACACACTAAGCCCACTCGTAAGCTGTAAACTCGCCCGCGGCGGTGCCACACAATACAGGTTCCGCCGTTGCGAGCAAGAGAGCAGCGGCCCCGGCCCGCGGCAAGTTGTGTCCTGCGTCATCCGGCGATAGACGACAACAATCCTGCCGAGCGTCTCCGAGAGACTTGATAAGCGTAAGTCGTGAATTTTATCTCCGCCTCAGACTGGGACATTTAACGCTTCTTGGTCGGTATGATTTGTCGCCGATGTAAAATGATGTCTTGGCATAATTCCCTCAAACTTTGGTCTCTAGTGAATGCTATAAGACAATCAGTTCGCATAAATCACTTACATTCCCGAGATTAAGCCAGATTGGTTCTAGCTGGGTCATAGGCTCCTTTGGTTTAACTACCACTCGATATTCGCGCTGATACCAATACCGGAAATGTTTCACAAAAGGGATGTCGATTGAGCAATTGAGTCGTAGCGGATCATAGTAGGACACCATCTTCTCCGCGAATAACCAGTTGTAATATCTCTCCTTAAGAGCATCCACCATTCTTAGCAGGAATTCTTTGGGACGGTAGACCAACAGGCAAGCATCGGCCCGAAAATCGTCGAACAGACGGTGTTGATAGATGGCAGATGAGCAGAAGATATAGAAATCTGTCGCAGATCGGTTTGTGACCGACATCCTTCCGAAAATCTGAATATCTTCATAGTTCCCTTGGTCGTTCTGTCTCTGGAGTCCAGTTCCGGTAGGCAAAGAGGCGGCTGCTTCCAACTCAGTATCTCTCACAGCCGGATTGAGCAATGGATCGTTGTACCGCGAGGCAGGTTGAAAATAAAGTAGTCCTTCATGGAAGACCTTTCGGAGGTGCGCCTGTTGTCCATATTTCACGAAGTATTGAGATTTTGGGATACGGCGATTGCCCCAAGCTTGTATGGCCCTTTGGACATTTGGATATTGTTGCTCAATTCTATTCAAGGAGGCGCAATTTTCTGTGAATCCATGAGCCTGCCTCAAATCGAGTTCATGCTGGACGTGAGCTGCTCGTTCCTTGAGCCATAAACAATGAGGTGAACAATCAGACTGAGGAAATCCTTGAGGGCAGAATGACAATAGATTGTATTGAATCTCCGCAAGACGCGTTGCAAGCTCTTGGAGCGAACAAGCTTCGAGATACCTTTCGTTTGAGTATTGGCTTCGCCAAACCTCGGCAGTCAAGGATCCTCTCATCGCTAGCGGAGGGCGACTTACCTAAACGCTCGCGTCAAAAATTATACATGAACTATCTGTATCTGGGGTTTCTATTTTCCTCGCCGGGTGGAACGGATGGGCACGGAGCTTGACGACATAGCGCCATAGGGAATCGGGCATCGCACATGGAGGAGCGTGCGACGGCATTGCGACGTTGCGGCGCAGCCTCGTAGGCGCACGCGATGAGCGCGCAACCATCTCAAACATTCTCAGAGGGCCCAGCGCATTATGGCGCAACCGGAATTGCCCGCCGTTCGTCAGCCGGCGACACTATGTGGCCGGTGCCCTTCGTGGCAGCGGCGAAGCCAGTGCTGTTCGAGGCGTTGCTACGAGTTTACAGTCTCAAAGCAGGGAAGGCGTAGTTTGGTGCTCCCGCAGGCGTCTTGGCAGGGAAGGCTCCCGCCCGCCCGCCGAAATCTTGGGACTCAGGACTAAGGGGCTGCGCGTGAAATGGCGGCCAGGATGTGTTCACGTTGCGCAGGCGAAAATTCGTGCCCGTAAAATCGTAAGAACAGCGCCCGCCGCAAGTCGATGTCAGAGATGCCGGGCTGCGTCTCTCGGATTGACGCTGAGGCGAGCGCTTTGGCCGTATCGAACATGGAACAGGCCATGCGCAATCGCTCTTCACCCGACCGTTGCAGCAGCATGGATCGAAAAAGGGCCTCGACCTCCGGAGTGGTATCATTCATTGCCGGATGTCCGCCAAGAGTTCGTTAACGCCCAACTCCACTGCCCAACGTATCAGGTATGTCATATCCAATGCCGGCCCGTTCCTCAGGAGATTTCGAACGTCGTTCAGTTGCAGTTCGGAGCGTGAATCCTTCGCCCATTCGAGCTTCGAAAGCACAAGATCTTCCGGGGCGACAATAAAAAACTCATGGGCTCCGATGGATGTACGCCGGCGGCGCGTGAACTCTTCCTGCCTATAGGCGGAATCCTTCCGTATCACGAAATCGACCTTGACGACCGTCGGTGTATGGATCAGGTTGCACATTCCCCGGCGTCGGACAGCGTCGCGCATGCTATCACGGTCCACATAGAAGTCTTGCTCAAATAACTTCACCACCCGGTCCACATCGCGATCTGCAAGCTCGACGACACAGTCGATATCACGCGTCAGCCTGGGTACCGTGTAAAAATTCGCCGCCATCGATCCCGTCACCATGTACGGAATCCCAGCCGCCTCAAGCCGCGCGGTGACCGTCGTGAGTACCTCAAGTTCTTCGCTCATGTGGCGATGTGAAGGTTGCCTCCCGATAAGTGTGCAAGCATACCCAGTTCTCTCCGGAAGGAACAAGGGGCACAATCCAGGATGGTGAGTTCTGCATCGCGAACGCGCAATGCGTAGGGCTTGTTCAGAGCTGATCTGCTTTTGCACTCCAGGGGCGCTGTCGTGCGGCGTGCGACCTCGCCGGAGGAACGGGGACCCACCGAGGTTTGGCGAGAAGGAAAGCTGGAACTGACTGAAGCGCTGCGATCAAATGATCGCAGCTGAAGGAATTCCAGAAGGCATTCCGCTCGCTAAACCCGAGAGGGTCGTTCTGAGAGGTGGGGAGCAGCGCACGCATGACAGCGGTCATTCGTTATGTGTGGTCGAGACATATCGCTGAGCCGAGCAGAACTCGCCATCCAAAGAATCTGATGTTCAAAGGAACGACGTCTGGCATATCGCGGAAGCAACCGCTTGGCCTCCCCTTCCCTCGTTTGACTTATTTTCTTCACCCTTCTAGAATCCGCGCCAAGAATTTCACCCATGCCATCGCAATTCGTCCATCTTCATCTCCACACTCAATATAGTCTCCTCGACGGCGCCAATCAGATCGATCCGCTGGTGCAGCGGGTGAAAGGATTCGGCCAGCCCGCGGTGGCGATGACCGATCATGGCAACATGTTCGGGGCGGTGGAGTTCTATCGAAAAGCCACGGAGGCGGGGGTCAAACCGATTATCGGGTGTGAAGCCTACATGGCGCCCGGCAGCCGCCTTGCGAAAGACAGCGGCCTTGCGAACAACGATTATTACCACCTTATCCTCCTCGCCACGAACCGCACCGGATATCAGAATCTCATCAAGCTGGTCAGTAAAGCCTATCTTGAAGGATTCTATTACAAGCCGCGGATGGACAAGGAGATATTGCAACAGCATCATGAGGGACTCATCGCGTTGTCCGGGTGTCTGAGCGGGGAAGTTTCCTATCTGATCGGCCAAAAAGATCTGGAGGGAGCGACGAGAACGGCCGGCGAGTACCGCGAGATCTTCGGCAAAGACAATTATTTTCTGGAGCTTCAAGCGAATGGACTAGAGCACCAGCGAATCGCCAATCACGGCCTGCTGGCCATTCATAAGAACCTCGGGATTCCGCTGGTCGGCACAAACGACTGCCACTATCTCAAGAGGGAAGATGCCCATCCGCATGAACTGATGCTCTGCCTGCAGACGGGAAAAACGATCAGCGACGCGAATCGCATGAAGTTCGACACGGATCAGCTCTATGTGAAATCAACGCAGGAAATTGAAACCGAGTTCAAGGAATTGCCGTCGGCCGTGTCCAATACCGTCCGGATCGCAGAAGCCTGCACGCTGGAACTTGCGTTCAACAAGACCTATTTGCCGAAGTTTACCGTGCCGGACGGATTCACCCGCGAAACCTATATGGAGCATCTCGCAACCGATGGACTGGCGGCGCGCTTGAAAGAACGTCCGAGCGCGCTCCCGACCCTGTCCTATCAAGTACGGCTCAAGGAAGAGCTGGCCGTGATTTGCTCGATGGGATTTGCCGGCTATTTCCTCATCGTCTGGGACATTATCAAGTTCGCCCGTTCAAGAGGCATTCCTGTCGGTCCGGGGCGAGGCTCGGCCGCCGGCAGTCTGGTCGCCTATGCGCTGCGGATTACGGACCTGGATCCGCTGACCTATGGCCTGCTATTCGAGCGGTTCTTGAACCCTGAACGGGTCTCCCTCCCCGACATTGACATGGATTTCTGCATGGACCGGCGGGACGAGGTGATCAACTACGTCGTTGAAAAATACGGCGACGACCATGTGGCGCAGATCATTACGTTTGGCACGATGAAAGCGAAGGCCGCAATCCGCGATGTAGGCCGTGTGCTGGATATGCCCTACGCCGATGTAGATCGCATCGCGAAACTGGTTCCCGACGATCTCAAGATGACGCTGGATAAGGCGTTGGAGCAGGAACCGCGTTTGCGCGAGCTGGTGGACAAGGATGCCAAAGTCAAAGAATTGATGTCGGTGGCCCAGTCGCTCGAAGGACTGGCGCGGCATGCGTCCACCCATGCCGCCGGCGTCGTGATTTCCGATGAGCCGCTCACGGAACATGTGCCGCTCTATAAAGGCGCGAACGACGAAATCGTGACTCAGTATTCCATGGGGGACGTGGAAAAGATCGGGCTGGTCAAGTTCGATTTTTTGGGTCTCAAGACCTTGACGATGATCCAGCGGGCCGTGAACCTGATCCGCGAAGGTAACCACGAGTCCGCCGCCTTTTCCATCGACGAGATCCCGTATGACGACCCGCAGACGTTTGCCCTGCTCGGTTCGGGGAAGACGACCGGACTGTTCCAGCTGGAAAGTTCCGGCATGCGCGATCTCTTGGTGGGACTGAAGCCCGACCGGTTCGAGGACATCATCGCCATCATCGCACTCTACCGCCCCGGTCCGATGGATCTGATCCCCGAATTCATCAAGCGCAAGCAAGGGAAGATTCCCATCGTCTACGAGACGCCGGAATTGGAACCGATCCTCGAAGACACCTACGGCGTCATCGTCTACCAGGAACAGGTCATGGCGATCGCCAACATGGTCGCCGGGTTTTCGTTGGGTCAAGCCGATATCCTCCGGCGGGCGATGGGGAAGAAGAAGCCGGAAGAAATGGAAAAGCTGCGCGTCAAATTTCTCGATGGCGCCCGGCAAAACAAGATTGTGGAAAAGAAGGCCGAGAAACTCTATGAATTGATCCAAAAATTCGCCGGCTACGGATTCAATAAGTCCCATGCGGCGGCCTATGCCGTCGTGTGCTATCACACCGCATATTTGAAAGCCCACTACCCCACCGAATTCATGGCGGCGCTGATGACCAGCGATATAGGCAATGCCGACAAAATCGTCGGTTATTTTACCGAGTGCCGCGGGCTGGGGATCCCCGTCTTGCCGCCCGACGTCAATCAAAGCCAGAAGCATTTCGCGGTGCATAACGGCGCCATCCGATTCGGGTTGGCGGCCATCAAGAATGTCGGAGAGGGCGCGGTCGAATCGGTCATTGCGATTCGCAATGAGCACGGACCCTTCCGGTCGTTTTTTGATTTCTGCCGCCGGGTCGACCTCCACAAAGTCAACAAACGGATGATGGAAGGCTTCATTAAGGCCGGCGCGTTCGATTCGACCGGCGGCCGCCGCTCGCAATTGATGGCCGTGCTGGATCAAGCCGTGGAAGAAGGCGCCGCGATTCAAAAGGAACGGGCGCTGGGACAGACCAGCATGTTCGCCTGTGAATCGCAGACGGACCCGCATGCGACGGCGCTCGCCGACCATCCCCTTCCCGATGTGCCGGAATGGAGCCAAGGCGAACTGCTGAAATACGAACGGGAATTGACCGGCTTTTATATCAGCGCGCACCCGCTCGCCCGTTATGAAGCGGCCATCCGTCTCTTCACGACCGCGACGACCGACACGCTCGCCGACGTGCCGGACGGACGTGAGATCAAGCTCTGCGGCATCATCACCGCCGTGAAATCCATGCTCACCAGGAAAGGTGACCGGATGGCCTATCTGACGGTGGAGGATTTACATGGGATGGTAGAAGTGATAGCCTTCCCTGATCTCTACAGGGATAGCGCCGATCTGATCGTGCCTGAAAAGGTGGTCAGATTGTCCGGGACCGTGGACCGCGGAGACAAGGGCACCAAGATCCGGTGCAGCAAAATCGAAATGCTGACGGAGCTCCAAGCAAAAGCCATCTCCAGCGTGTCGATCCGGCTCAACGGCTCGCCCGCGATGGCGACCAAGCTTCCGCTGTTGCGGCATGTGTTTCAGCGCCATCCCGGCGCGTCTGCGGTCATCTTGGTCTTTGCCGTTGATCCCAACTGGGAAGCTCGCATGGCCCCCCTGCCACATGTGAAAGTAGCGCCCAGCGAGAACTTTGTCGCCGATATAGAGGAAGTACTGGGCAAGGGATCCATTACTTTGGTATCGTAATTGAGGCCTCGTGAAGACCCGTAATGGGTGGGGTGTACCGATGAGAGACTACTTGGATTTCGAAAAGCCAATTCGCGAATTGGAAGAAAAAATTGAGAAACTCGCCTCCGCGGAAGTTCCCAAGGCCGGCGCACAAGACGAAATCCGGAAACTCCGGACGAAATTGGCTCAGGTGGAGCATGAGCTCTACAACACCCTGACTCCCTGGCAGCGAACGCAGCTGGCCCGCCATCCGCAACGGCCCACCACCCTCGATTACGTCAACGAACTGTGCCGGGACTTTCTCGAATTGCACGGCGATCGGAATTTCGGCGACGACCGGGCCATTGTGGGCGGCTTTGCCCGTTTCAACGATCGATCGGTCATGATTATCGGCCATCAAAAAGGGAAGACGCTCAAAGAACGCATGCAGCGAAATTTTGGGATGCCGAATCCCGAAGGCTATCGCAAGGCGTTGCGGCTGATGAAGCTGGCCGAAAAGTTCGGCAGGCCCATCATCACGTTTATCGATACCCCCGGCGCCTATCCGGGAATCGGGGCGGAAGAACGAGGACAAGCGGAAGCCATCGCCTGGAATCTCCTGACCATGTCCCGCCTGTCCGTGCCGATCATCTCCGTCGTCATCGGAGAAGGCGGCAGCGGCGGCGCGCTGGCGCTCGGGGTCAGCGACCGCATTCTCATGCTGGAGCATTCGGTGTATTCGGTCATTTCGCCGGAAGGCTGCGCAGCGATTCTCTGGGACGATCCGGCCAAAGTGCCCGACGCGGCGGCGGCCCTCAAGATGACGGCCCAGGACCTGGTCGGGCTGGGCATTGTCGATGAAGTCATTCCCGAACCGGTCGGCGGCGCCCATCGGGGACTCAGAGCCGTCTCCGATCGAGTCGCCAAGATTCTCACCAATCATCTCTATCATCTGGCCGAATTACCGGTCGAGCAACTGCTTCGTGAGCGCGATCTCAAATACCGCAACATGGGCATGGTCGGCGGGGGACTTGCCACGCCGGTCTAAGCGCTACCGTGTTTCTTCCTCTCATCGACAGAGCTCGTCCTGCGTCACTCCGATCCCGGCGAAGCGCTCCTCAATAGCCGACAGAATCCTGGCCCGAAGAGGAACTCGATAGGAAGCCAGACTACCGTCCCCGAGATAACGGTCCAGCGTGCGGGCCAGCTTATTCCACCAAGCGCGCGCGGATTGTCGAACGGCCGATGCGGCAGGGCCGCCGGTATCGAGCATCTGCTTGAGTTCTCGTTCGAAAAAGCCCACGTGCACTTCTTCATCCTCCACGATCCCTGAGAGATCCGGCCGCATACCGGCCAACAGTTTGGCGAATTCCAGCCCGAGCACTTCATATCCATACAGGTGCACCGCGAGCGCCTCCCACTGCCGAGGCACGCGCGGCGGACTTTTTCTTTCCCACGACTGGACCCCCAACATGGATTCGAACTGGAGGAGATGAGCCTGCTCCTCCGCTTCATGTCGCCGCAAGAACGTGGCGACATGCGGCGGGACATCGCTCATCTGGGCGGCGCGCACGGACCACATTGCCATGGCTTCGGCCTTCAGAAAACGTTCGAGTAGCGGCTGTTCGCAGGAGGCGGGAAGAATCATCGTCGCGCAGCCCCTCCTACCCGCGTACAATGCGGACGCCGGCCGGTGGATCCAAGTGTGCGAACCCGCCGGCTTGGCCGCGCGGGGTGACCGACTCATGGACGCAGTCGCCGGGAAGAATGGTGCGTTGCGGGTCCGGAAGTGGATCAAAATTCTTCGAGATGGAGGCTGTGGCGTCGCAGCAGGAGACGTAGCGTGCCAGCCTCTCCTTATCCATCGGCAGTCCGCACTCTTGTGCGCGGCGCAGCATCCAGCACAAGGCGATACTGGCGAGTCCGAGACATTGGCCGCCGCCCACATCGGAATGGACCCCGCGGAACCAGACTTCTTGCAAGCGTCCGTCAGCCGCCGGCCCATCCTTTTGCACCCGCACGCGTGTTAACGAAAAATTGCCTCGCCGCTCATCGAGCGCCATGGCGTGATAGCAATGCTGCACATTGGGCGGCAGCGTGAGATGCCAGTTAATGTTCAAATCATTACCGGGCAAACCGAACGAAGCGACCACGTCCCAGAGCCCTACAAAGCGGATAGGGGCGCCGACTCGCCCCTCCCAGATATCATTGGCGAAATGGAGGGCGAGCGCCGCACCTCGGCTGAAACCGATGATGTCGATCGTCCGGTCTCCTTCAGCAAGATAGTGCTCCATCCGCTCGTGCGCATCCCGGATGCGGGGCCGGCCGCCGAGTCCGGTCATCCCGCCCAGCACCTTACCGATAAAGCCCGCCTTCGTGCCGACCCCTTCCTGATAGAAAACATTATAGTCGGGGGATAGAGCTTTGCAGAATCGGAGCACATTGGTCTCTTTCCCCTCTTCTATCTCGTCGATATTCCAGGTGCCGTCAAACGCATAAAGCGCCATGGTTTGCCCTTTCGCTATTCGTCCTCGGGCGGCTCGATAGGGCCGGCCCACTCTCCCTTGGTCAAAGCCGCTTCTTGAAATCCGCCGTCGGGCCACTGAAACTGGCCCACCTGATCCACCTGGACAATCAGCGGCTCGTCCTCACGGCTTTGCCCCCGGTACCAGTACCAGCCGGCATGCGCCGGTTTGTTCTTCGTCCATTTCAATGTGGTCATCGGTCAGCGCACCTTCTGCAACAGCCCCTCCGCTACCGCTGCATTCGGATTCCCGCTCACGATCATATCCTTGTCGCCGAAGTGGGAGGTCGATTGCGTGGTGATTTTCATCTGTAAACCGCCGGGCACCAACACATATTCGAACAGGGCGCCCTCATAATGCTGATCCATATATCCCTGACCGGCCTTCTCAAACGAGCCGGTGATGGCGACCGACAGCCGCCCTTGGCCGACCTCGACCGCCTTCACCACCATCCGCTGGACGCCGCCTCCGGGCGGCACATATTCAATCGTCTGTCCCGCCTGGGACAATTCGACCTGGCGCGTCACGCCTTGGTTATTGGTGTAGGAATACAGCGGCAAGCCGGAGGGACTGAAACCGACCACCACTTCCACTGAACTGCCGTCGGCACCGATGAGGAAGCCTTTCCACGAGCCGGTGATGTCTCCTGCATGGGCCGCGGTGCTCATCAAAAGCAACAGCATTGCGGCCAAGACATGGATCCGAGTTAATCGTGACATGGCTCTCAACCTCCCAAAACGGACATGAATGACTCACGCCACGAGGCATAACGGAATCCCAGAGCCAGATGGCTTGGGAGTCTGATACAGTCTCTGCCGACCTGCAACGGCGGACACCGTACCATGGAACGACTCCCAATTGAAGAGGCGCTTCCCGCTCTTCGCCAAGCGCTGGCCCATCGGCGGGCGGTCGTGCTTGTCGCGCCGCCAGGGGCCGGCAAGACCACCCAGATTCCCCGGTCGTTGGTGAACGAATCGTGGTTGGGCGGGCGCAAAATCATGATGCTCGAGCCGCGGCGGCTGGCGGCGCGCGCCGCGGCCCGCTACATGGCGCAGTCGCTCGGCGAGTCGGTCGGCCAGACGGTCGGCTATCGCGTCCGGCTGGATACCAAGGTCGGACCGGCGACGAAGATCGAGGTCGTCACCGACGGGATTCTCACCCGCCTGCTGCAACACGATCCCTCCCTGGAGGCCTACGGGCTGGTCATCTTCGATGAATTTCATGAGCGGGGCTTACAGGGTGATCTCGGCCTCGCGCTGACGCGGGAGTCTCAACGCCTCTTCAGACCGGATTTGCGGCTGCTGATCATGTCGGCCACGCTTGATGGCGCAGCCGTTGCGCGGCTGCTGGACGATGCTCCGATCATTTCGTCCGAAGGCCGGCTCTTTCCGATCGAAACCCGGTATGCCGACCGTTCCGTTTCCGGACCCATTGAGCCGGCGGTCGTCTCGGTGATCCGCCGTGCGCTTTCGCTTGAGCCCGGCAGCCTGCTGGTCTTTCTGCCCGGGATGGCCGAGATTCGTCGTGTTGAGCGCCGATTGCGCGAGGTGCAGCTCGCCGCCGAAGTCGTAGTCTATCCGCTGCACGGTGATCTGCCCGCGGAGATGCAGGAGGAAGCGATCAAGCCGGCGCCGCCCGGCCGGCGCAAGATCGTCCT
>DASSBQ010000399.1:0-3912 GCA_035698625.1 Nitrospiraceae bacterium | reverse complement strand
ACAAGGAGCAATGGCGCCACATCAATAAAGGAGGACTGGGAACCTGGGCGGGCTATAACGAACGGATCAAGCCGGCGGATCAGAGCCAGCCGATGCGAAGCCGGATCACCGATGGTTCGATTGAACCGCCCTTTCTGGTGGGTATTTCGTGTGGCTCTTGTCATATCGCCTTCAATCCGCTGCACCCGCCCAAGAATCCCGCGCATCCGAAGGCCGAGAATATTTCAGGCACGGTCGGAAACCAGTATTCACGATTCTCACAAATCCTCGGATCCGGCATGGATCCGCGATCAATCGAATATCAGGTCTTCGGTCATGCCCGGCCGGGAATCGTGGACACCTCCGCGATTCCCACTGATCAGATCAATAATCCGGGTACGATCAACGCCCTTATCAACCTCGCCAAGCGTCCCACGCATTCACAGGTCATCATCAAGTGGCGGAAGACGGCGCAATGCCCGGCCGGCGGCGATGAGCGACACTGTTGGTGCGAGCCCGGGCGGCAGGGCAAGTGTTGGGAACGAGGGCACAAGGAGGAACCGGTTCATCAAATCCTCAAAGGCGGAGAGGACAGCATCGGCGCGCTCGAGGCGATCCAGCGAGTTTATTTCAATATCGGCAGTTGTTCGGAAGAATCATGGGTCAACCATCTCACCGATATGCGGCAGCTCGATCCGGCGCAACGGGGCTTCGGACAAACCCCGTTTGAAATCGGGCAAGCACGGCGTGACTGTCCGGAATTCCGCGCCATCGAAGACCGCCTCAGCAATATGTTCGAGTTTCTCGCCTCGGCCGGGCCGTCGGATTTGTATAAGGCCAGAGGACTGAAGAGCAACCGCGATTTGGTCGAGCAGTTGGATAAGGAATTCGGCCCGGGCGCCGTGGAGCGAGGGAAACAGCTCTTTGCAAAGAACTGCGCACGCTGCCATTCCAGCCAACCCGAGCCGTTCGAGGCGCGTGATTTTCGCCAGGTCTCTACGGATCCCAAGGACAAGGGGATGCGGATCGATTGGATGGGAAACGACAAGCTTACGCCGGTGACGGAGGTGGGAACCAATCGGGCCCGCGCGCTGCATTCGAACCACATGGCCGGGCATATCTGGGCGGAATATGGGTCGGAAACCCTGCGCGCCAAACCACCGGACCCGAATGTCCAGGAACCATCGGACGGCGGACGCGGCTACTATCGCAATATTTCGCTGCTGAGCCTGTGGGCGCATGCGCCGTTCATGCATAACAACGCCATCGGTCCCGAGCTCTGCGGCGGTGCGGAAGACGAGCATTACAATTCGCCCTACGTCGATGAGAAACCCATGACCCGGTTGGCCGATCCACCGGCCTGTTGGCCGTTTGATCCGAGCGTGGAAGGGCGATTCAAGCTGTACAAGGCATCCATGAATGATCTGCTTAATCCCGGGAAGCGAGTACCGAAGATCACGCTCTTCAATCGGGACGTCATCATCAAACTGTTCCCGAAGCTCTCGGAGGGCGATGTCGAGCGGTATCTCGATGCGACAATCGTCTTTCCCAAGGACACGCCCTCCTCGCGAATCGGAAATTTCCGCCATAAGGAGTTTGCCGGCGATTTGGTGCTGTCGAAAACCGATTACGGCAAGCTGGAGGCAAAGTATGTCGCTCGGTACGGCCCGGAGAGGGGCCGAACCGTGGCGGCGACGATTCGAGACAGCGCCAAGGATCTCCTGGCGGATCCCAAGACGTTGCTGACGATCGGCGCGGAGCTGCGGGAAATCTATAGCAACAGCCTGATGCTTCGAGAAGACGACGGCCACCGGTTCGGTGAGGATCTTCCGGATCAGGATAAGCAGGCCCTCATTGCGTTTCTCGCGACATTATGAATCGGATGCGCCGCTCTTCCATAGAGGAGGCAAAATGATGAAACGATATCGCTCATTGGTGTCTTCCACCTTGCTGCTGGCGATGTTGACCGCCTGCGACCGCGGAGCGCCGCCTCCGGTCAAATTCGGGGAAAGCGGAGAGGGCTATGCGGCCAAGATCGACTTCGCTCGTCTGGAGCACGAGCTTCCGCTGACCCCCGTCGAGTTGATGAAGATTACACCGGCCAACCTCGAGGCTGCGACTCAGGAACAGGTCGATCAAATTTATGCGCGCTTGACCGCCGGCCCTATTCCGGACGGGCCGTATCAGGGCCAGGCGTTCTTTCCCCAAGGCAGCAGCGGCCGTGCGCGGTTGGCTGAAATTGTCGGAGGCGGCCTGAAAGGACTGGTGGTCGACGTAAAGACGGCGAAGCTCGAGCATGTGGCCGAAGCGGTATGGAAGGGAAAAGTCTTCGACCGATCCCACCGCATCTTACGGAACCGGGTCAACGATCTTGCTCTCTTGAAACCGTTGGTCGGGCCTGATGTTGGCGCCATTCAGAAACTCGACGTAGACGGGACGGATACCTGGTTGCTCTTCCCGGCGAAACTCTATTGCGGGCAAAGTCTGCTGGACGGGCGGCGGGAATCCATCATCATCGACTATGCCTTTACCGACGACCTCCCCGGATATCGGGAGAAACCGGATGCCCTCGCCGGGCGGGACGGGTTTCAAATCCGTGACGAGATTCGGATGATCAGGCCGGGCTTCTACTTGGGACGCGCCTACATGAAGCGAGTGTTTGTCCTCAATTTTACGCTCTATAGCCCCGACGCGGTGGAAAAGGAGTCGGGCGCGTTCCAGACTACCGGCAAAGTCAGCGAGGATTGTTGGATAGGGCCGCAACGGACGATGGCTATGACCAAGTAATAAGCCTTGGCGAAGGGTGTTCAGACGATGAAGTTCTGCCGGCCGCTGAGCCTCTGCGGCATTGTCTTCGCGATGGTCGCGATGCTGATCGCATATGATCGCGGGACTGCCGACCGGTCGGTGCTCTCGATGGCCCAGGCCGATCCAATTCCGGCGCCCGCAGCGGAGGCGCGGTGGGTGGTCGATCCGGCGGATCCTGGACCGGATCTACCGCCGGTGGGACGTTCGTTATTCGACCATGTGATAACCGAGCGGCAAGGGCCGCATATGGTTTACCGGGTGCCATTCCCATTCACGGCGCTCGTTCAAAAGATTGAGCAGGAATTGGACCCCGCCGACCAAGGCTCGCCGCTGAAGCGCGTGTTGATCCCCTTGAACCGCTCTCTGCAGAGGCATGCAGCCGGGCCCGACTACTTCACGTACCCGCGAGCCGTCGTTGCGGTCGACACGGAACCGCGGATGCGTGGCGGCTCTTCCGGCCTGCTTCTCAAGGACCGCTTGTTTCTCGGCTATCAGGAGAAGGCCGAAATCCTTGAAGTGATCAGCTATAACGAGGCGGCCGGCCGATTCGAATTCCAGGTCGTGCGGGATTATGGCCCCGGCAAGACGCCGAAGGTCTTGTATGCCAACCGGGCGCTCTGCACGACCTGTCATCAAAACCAAAGCCCCATTTTTTCCCGGCCTCTGTGGGACGAGACCAACGCGAACCCGAATGTTGCCGCGCTGCTCGAACGGCAGCGGCGGGATTTTTATCGCTTTCCCGTTCATCAAGGCGTCGATGTCCCCAATGCGATCGATGAGGCCACGGATCGAGCCAACGAATTCTCTGCGTATCAATTGTTCTGGCAAGACGGCTGCGAACAGGCCCGCTCACCCGGTGAGTCGATTCAATGCCGAGCCGACATATTCCGTGTTGCCTTGCAAGCTCGCCTCACCGGATTCCCGCCGGCTCTCAACCGATCGCCGCCCTATCGAGAGCAATTGCTGCCACGCATGGCCGCCCAATGGAGCGAGAAGTGGCCGCATGGTCTCAAGCTCCCGAGCCCCGATCTCCTGACTCGTAACCCCGTGGACGGAACGGCAGGCGAGCGAGCAAGACTGCGCGCTGTTTTTGAACCCACCATCCCCAGAGAGCCATCGGCTGTC
>DASSBQ010000398.1:0-4092 GCA_035698625.1 Nitrospiraceae bacterium | reverse complement strand
GCGAGCTCCCCTGCATTGCCATGGATGAACTGGTCGACTACATCATCATGGTAGGACCGGCCAAATCCGCCGCCCTGTAGGTCCTGGTCGTCGAAAGACGCCGGCCGCCTACCTTCCTTGCTCACCCAATCTGCCCATTTTGTTCAGCCACGCCGCCCGCTGCTTCTCATTCATGCCTTCGATCATCCCGATCAAACTTTCCTTGATCGGCCCGATTCCGGCGAACCCCAAAATATTACGCTCCAAACTCCTCATGCTATGGGCCAGAAAATACCAGCGATAGACGAAAGCCGGCATGCCCATTGTAACGACTAACCGAGCGGATTTTCCCGTGAGACGTTTTTCCGGCATTCGGCCCGATTTCGCCGGTGTAAATGCGAAACCAGGACGGAATACCTGTTCGAGAAAGGCTTTGAGCAGGGCGGGCATACCGCCAAGCCAAAGTGGGTACAGGATCATCAAATGGTTCGCCCATTCGATGGAGTCCTGCGCCTGCTTGATCGGACCGGGCGGCGGCGAATGTTCGAAGTCCTCCTTCGTCCGAAGGAGCGGAAATTCTATTCGTGCGACTTCAATGCGCCTGACGGCATGATGGCGGTCTTCTGCGCCTTTTGCGTACGCGTCCGCCAGCGCATGCCCAAAATGCCGTTCGCGCGCATCGGGATGACCTTGAATGATCGTAATCCGCTTCAGCATCGGCCAATCTTAACGGATACAGACGTTCTCCGGGCTTCTTTCCGGACTTCGGACAGCGGCGTTGCTGATGCGCGCGCCAACCGGCCTTCACGACCCTCGTGGGGCTGTTCGACGCTGCGATTCTTTCATGGCCGCAGTGACGACCTCTTTCCTGCGCCGGCGTTTGTCCGCTGCCACCTTCCGCTGCAAGAGCTCCGATGTCGGCTTGCCTTGAGCTCCAAGTTCACGCTGTGACGACGCCATGGCCTTGGTGATTGTCTCTTTCTTCAGCCGGCGTTCGGCCGCCTCGGCGGCTCGGCCCAAAGCGGCAGGAACTCGCAGTGCCGTTTGGTCCGCACCTTGGCGCTGCGAGAACTCCATCGCGGCGGTAATGGCTTGCTTCTTCTGTTGACGTTTCACTGCCGACGCTTTCCGGCCTAGCGCGCTAACAGCAACGCCGTTCTTTTTGTTTCCGCCTGCCTTTGACATGTCTTTCCGTGTTTTCATGAAGTCTCTCCCATATGGTCGTACTGAATACTTCGCCGGTGACCGCTTCTACAAGCACCGCCTAGCCTACAGAATGATCGCGCGGCCTACATCCGATGCGACAACTCATGAATGCGAACCGCACATTCGCGGTGAATTCATGATCCGACGCATCATTATATCAAGATATCAGCAGTCCCCGTTCTCAACACACCGGATAGATTCCGCGGGCCAGCGCCGCACAAAACGGTTTGATCGATCGCAAGATCCGCTGGACCTCGGTGCGGATCACTCCTTCGACCGATGAAAGCGAGAGATGCTCGGGAAGAGAGACTTCGATCATGACAGAATGCGGCCGGGACACGGGTTCGCCGATGCGACTGGTCAGCCAAACAGTGACTTCCTGCAGGCCTTTGACTTTTTGATGGAGTTGTTCAGCCGTCACTTGGGCCAAGACGTTATAGATCTTCCCCACATGGGCCATGGGATTCTTTCCGGCGGCTGCTTCCGCACTGGCCGGTCGTTGAAGCGAAATGACCCCGGACACCCGATTTCCTCTGCCCACTTGGCCCGAATCACCCGACTCAGCGGAGGTCCCGAGCAGGGTGAGATAGACGCCGTCGATGCCGGCGCCTCGGCGATCCAATCCATTCAAATGAACCTTGACCGACAACTGCCGGCCTGCCTTTTGTTGCGCAAAGTGCTGCAGGTGTTGGAGGAGACGGGCTTTCCGGGAGAAATACGCAGACTCATGGCGGATCTTGGAAGCCAGCAAGGGCATCGCCACGGTCAAGTCGACGTGCCGCCCCGTTCGGACGGCAAGTACTTTGACATCCTGTCCCGTGTCGGCACAATCTCTCTTGAACGAGGCGCCGTTTAGAAACTGCTCGGTCTGGAACACCAACCGTTCGGTCGGCGTCAAGGGTGCATACCCGACGACCGCAGAGGTGTCGTTTGCAACCGGTTCTCGCCCGCGATCTATGACCGAACGCAGTTCGGCCGACGAGGGTTTCAACTCGACCTGACAGGTCAGATCCTTGACCGGCTTGATCAGCGGAAGGTGCTTGCGAAACCAGCGATAGGCAGTCCTCTCGGCAATTTCGGCGACCGGTATCCGCTTCTGTTTCCACTCGAAAGTTGCGCGGTCACCCATAACAAGCCGCATCGGGCTTATCACGGATCCGCCTCCGAATCGACAGGCGATTTGGCCCGCCACGAGCATCGCCTTATCCGCATTGAAGTGCAGCACATGACCGCACGACTTGAGGTAAGCCTGGGACAATTCCACGGCGATCTGCTCCATCACCGCGTCGCAAATCGTATCCGGATGTCCCAAGCCCTTACGCTCGACAATTTCGGTCGTCCGTTCGGCACGCGGCGGACTCGCGGATTGCACGATGATCGGCTCATTCGTCAATATGTCTTTCCCTCACAAGCTGAACGGCCAGAATCGACCGTTCCTATCCAGAGCAAGGGCAAGCTGTTGTGGCATCCGGCATGCCAAACGATGGAGGCATACTTGCCACAGAGCTTGTCACGCTTGTTATTGTAGTAAAAGTGCAGGGCTTGAAAAACTATCTTTTGTACGTGGTCCTTCACCGCCCGGGCAGTGACACTCATGTATTTGGCATCTTCTTTGCTGCTTTATCAGATACGACCACACGCTCCATCTCATCGTGACCCTATGGAAGGTCGACTGTTGTGATTTTCATAACGGCACTGATCGCAGTTGTGCTGGTGGTCCTTTTGAACGGGTGCAGTGAGCGTGATGAACGATTCCTCCACTCTCCTCGAGACTCTGCCAGAATATTGGAACGAACCAGGATGGTGGATGAACAAATCATTCCAGGCGGCGTCAGAGATCCAAAAGTCATCGCGGCCATGCGGCTGGTTCCCCGCCATCGATTCGTTCCAGACAAGTATGCGGCGGACGCCTACGCAGACGGCGCCTTGTCGATCGGCTATGGACAGACCATCAGCCAACCGGTATTGGTCGCCTCGATGACCGAATCCTTGGAACTCAAAGGAGGAGAACGGGTGTTGGAAATCGGGACCGGATCGGGGTATCAGACCGCCGTTCTCGCGGAAATCGTATCAAAGGTGTACACGATTGAAATCGTCGAACCGCTCGCCGAACAGGCCGCTGCCCTGTTGGCAAGCCTGGGATATGAGAATGTCCTTACCCGTGCAGGGGACGGCTACAATGGATGGCCGGAAGAGGCTCCGTTCGATGCCGTCATGGTCACCGCCGCGCCGGATCATGTACCGCAGCCGCTGCTGGATCAACTTGCGCTCGGCGGACGCATGATCCTGCCGGTGGGGACCGATTCTCAACGCCTCGTGCTCTATCGACGCACCAAGGCGGGCTATGAACAGACCGTCCTCGATCCCGTGCGTTTCGTTCCACTCATGCACGAAGAACCATCAGGCGAGAGCGAGGGTCCTTGAAGCTCTCATCTTGAAGCCCTCATTAGAGGCCAACCAACGCCATGCCATGCCCATAGCGGGAAGGATCAGTACCGGTTCATCACTCGCTTGATAACGGTGATATGGATCGAAGCGGCATGGACTGCAGGCTACCTCGTCGCAAGAACGATCTCTCGGCGACGAAGCGGGAAAGAAGAAGAAATAGCGATTCCGGGGTTGACCCTAAACCAAGAGAGGTTATCTTAAGAGTGAGAGCGGAGGCCTCGGTGAGAGGAACACTCGAAGACATCGAGGTCGAGCGCAGAGGCGGTGAGCAGGCCCGCCGAATCGAGCGGGAAGCCTAAAGCCTCTCCAAGACCTCCACCTTTCAGCGAAACAGCTCTCAGACCCGCCTCCGCTCTGTGTTTGTGCTTCACCTTCCTCTTCTATTCTAAGGACTCCCTTCTTAGTTTGCCTCTCTCGTTTAGTGCCAGCGCTGTTCATATCCCTGGAAGCCGGTCGCTA
>DASSBQ010000397.1:0-9131 GCA_035698625.1 Nitrospiraceae bacterium | reverse complement strand
ATCCCTCTTTCCCACTCCTGTTGATCTGCGGAAATGAACAAAGTTCAAGACGCTGATCGATCCTCCAAGCCCAACCTCGGCTCTTCAATCACAGCGCACTTTTCATTTTACAACGAATATTCACGGAGCAACGTGCCGATTGAAACAGTGAGATGCCTTGCCGATTCAACTGCGGGGTTCCACGACTGAAGAGGTGAAGTTGCACGCTCCACCCAATAGGGTAGCCCTCATCGTCGCTTCCGGCGCCGCCGTAGTGCTTTTCATTGTATTGAGCGTCTCTCTGGGAGAGGTTGCTATACGGACTCTGCATTTAGTACGCGACGGCATCCCATTTTTCGAAAAACCATCAGGACGAGTGGGCGCACTGAAACTGGATCCTGAATTGGGATGGCGCGCCACCGAGGACTATGATGAAACGCTTACAGCGAGGACAAGAGGCGGCAAGGCGTACCCTGTGCACCGTTCCCAGCGGCAATACGGATTCCGTCTTTTTGGCGCGCTCGATTCGTCCCGGCCGAAGCTGCTCGTTATTGGAGATTCGTACACTCAAGCCACTGCGGTCTCCGATGAGAAGACCTATCCCGCCTTAGTCAGTGGGCAACTAGGCATGGAAGTATTCGCCTATGGAGCAGGCGGGTACGGAACTCTTCAACAGTATCTGATCCTGGATCAGTATTTCGATCAGATCAAGCCGGATCTTGTCCTGTGGCAGTATTGCGCGAATGACTTCATTAATAACGATCATGAACTGGAGCGGGCCAGTCTCATGAACAACAACGGTCTTACGCGGCCGTATTGGATCAATGGAGTCGTCACCTACTTGTCTCCAAAGCCGGCATGGCAGCATATTCGCGAATGGATCAATCGACACAGCCGATTTTTATATTTTGTCGTAAGCCGCATCGATCGACTGCGGGCGGCCACCGCTTCTACGTCAGTGGAATTCATTATTGAAGCGGAGGGTTTCAAGCATGCGGGCTTTCTCAGGGCCGTGCAGGTCACCGACGAAATTATGGGACGCGTCCGGGCGCGCGTCGGCGCTACACCAATTTTGGCCTTCAGCTGCGATTCCGGGCAACCATACAATGAAGCCTTCGCACTGATTTCGGCTCATCATGGCATTGAGTATTGGGATGATATCCCCGGTGTAATCGACCAAGCTCTCAATCGAGGAGAAGACGTGCAGACACCGGATGAGCATTGGAATGAATCCGGCCATCAATTGATTGCCGGCATGATAGCCAAGCATATTCAGGAACGGGGAGTAGCCGTCGCATCAGTGACGAAAAGGTCTCACCTCGATCCCACAGGCGGTGTCTACACGGTTACACCGCACGCCCGCTGAGTGACGATGAAGGAAAGGATGGCTCTCCCACTCTTGGAAGTGGGAGAGCCCAGACGGAGCCTATCGCTTGCTCTAACGCTGCTCGCCGGCGGATCCCGACGACTCATGCGCCAGTTGCTTGATAGTGGTTGCGGTTCCCATGTCCGAGGCTTCAACCCGAACGTGATCGCCGATTTTGAAGTCGCATCCGCCTTCGCTTCCCACGACAAAGCCGGATCCTCGGGCAAGATCCTCATTGGCTTTTGGATCCGTTGAGCCGACGACGTCCTTCAATTTGCTCGGATCCTTGGACAAGGCTCCGACTTCCTGTTGAGTGCTGCTTTCATGCAGTTGTTGCATCATCTCCTTCTCGGAGATGGCACGCTGTCCTTCTTTTCCCGCCTGCTCTTTCATAAAGGGAGTCGGGGCGATTTCCTGGGTTTCTTTCGCGCGTTCACGGCCGGTCGAAAACTTCGTGCCTTGCCCTTTGGCGCAGACCATGTTGGTGTCTTTCGTGACGCGGAGACTGATCTCTTGGCCGCGGTCGCCTTCAATTGAATACTGTTCACCTTGAATTTTACTGATCGTTCCGACCACCATGTCCGGGCCGCCCATGATCACATTCGAGGACTGGCCGGAGGACAAGCCCACACCCTGTTGTCCTTTTTCATCCGTGCGTTCACCCTTTGCCGTCCCTCCACCGGCGAAAAGCGGGTTGGGAGTAGCCAAGCTCAGCGTCCCTGCAATGGCTACCGCAACTGTCATGAATGTTTTTCCGCTTTCCATGTGTACCTCCGAGGATTGGTTAAATCTGTCATAGCCGTTCAGTTATCCCCCAATGCGTTCACTTGGACCCGGCCGACTCCATGGGAGATCCGCTTTGCGGCTGGCCGGTCGGCTGATCGGGATGAGTCTCTTTCTTTTCCGACGATGTGGCAGCCGGCGAAGGTTGATCTTCCGCTCGATCGGGTCCCGCCGGTTGATCACATCCCAACAACAACCCTATGGTGAGCGCACAGCACGCACTCACGATGTTCGATGGGCGAACTCGCATCGAAATCCTCCGTTCATTGAATTGTGAAGATACGTGTATTCTAGTACCGCCAGCGCTTGTGCAGGACTCGGAAGACCCCTAATTTCAAAAAGTGTCGGATTGCGTCATGAAGGAAGTAAGGCAGGAAGTGAAGCATCCGCGATATCATGGCAGATCGCGAACAGGCATCTTCTCTTTCTCGGCATGGCCATGCAAAGACATGCCTGGACGAGTGCGGCGCTGCCGACACGTTGCATCACACCGCTGATATCCAGACTTCATTCCATTCTTAGATTTGACGGCTAGGTTCGTGACGGACTGTCCAAGGGCGGACATCTTGCTCATACGCTAACAGGGTGATTCCATGCAGCATCTGAGGAAAGGCGCTCTGGAACAGGATAGATTGTTCTCTAGAGAGTCTTGCAGGTGTTAAGCGCGCGCGCTCGGTATCGCTGAATACGCGTCTGAGCATGCCTGTCTTCATGGCGTAATCCTTGCGACAGTAGGGACTTATCCAGCACATTGCAGCGAATCAGCCACATTATCTCTGTGGAGGAGGTGTAAGTCATGACTGACCGTCGCGGTCTTGAACCAGTCGATATCGCAGCCGCAACCGGAGTGCTCGCAACATTGTTTGGAGCGAGTTTATTGTACCTGTCCACGGAGGGCCGTTTTCAGGCTCCAGCGCCAGCCGCCATGCAGCCGATGATGACTGCCGATGTAGATAAAAAGGACCTGATTGAGCCGGCCATCGGGGATGCAGTTGTGGAAGCCTCCCTGCTCGAGAACAAACATCATTCGAACATCTCGAAAGCGACCAAAAGGCTCAACGCCAAGACAATGACGGCGCAGCGGCTCAGCACGTCCGGCAACGAGCGTATCGAGCAAATCGTCAATGAAACGAATCAACAAGATCTACGGAAGGCGGCTCGCGTCGAATTCGTGAAGGGCAAAAGTATCGTCAACTTCACGTCGAGAGGAAAAGGAGAACATGCACTACGCGCTCACCAATGGGATCAATTCAATGACCGCATGATACGGGCAGCCGGCGAACAAGAAAAGAGAATTGAAAGCGGGTTCCGTTCCAACCGACCGAATGTGGAAACAGTGCTGGCGACGGAAATCGACAGCCAAGTAAGGGCGCGCCAGAGGAATCAAGAGGAGGTGGGCTCAGCCGTAGCTAAAGCGGCCGTGGTGCAAGATCAATACAATGAAGCCATGGGCAGCATACAGCAACAAGTAGGTTCTCTGGTGTCTGCTGCAACCGTAGCGGAACGGCTTTGAGCCTTAAAACTATGAGTCGGATACAGGGAAACAATTCACGAAAGTTCGCGTTCCTTTCGAGCGGGGATCCGTGTCCCGTTCACTTAGAGAAAGGTGGCCAACCTTTTTCTTCCATGCAATGGAGGAAGGTTTCGTAAGGATTGGAGAGTGATGCCTGAGAGAGTTGAATGCAGAGACTTTCATCAAAGGACCGGCGCCGGACCACAGAAGGGTCCGCGATCGGGGACGAAGACTCGGGAGCGGAAGTCTGGGGACCCAAAACCGGTCGTGTCGGCTGGATGTCTCGTGGAGTTTCCGGACGAACATCCCGAGGAAAGGTCCCCGGATCTTCGCGCGGAGCCATCTGCGGAACGTCTATGGATCGGGCTTCTTCGTGGTTTTGTTCCTTAGCGGCGCAGTGGGGATAGCCGAATGGGTCAACGACCAGCCGTTCTTTCGGACATTGCTCGGCCTGACGGGTCAATGCACTGTGAGAATCGGGCCCCGCTAACGGTTGCATCTGAATCCATGTATAACCCTGGGCGTTCATACATTCGGTGAAGGCATTTGAGCCGGTTCCTTTTGAAGGTACATGCCTCATCCGAATCGTATCACTTTCCGGCGTGCCGTCGGCGATGGCGCCTTGCCGCATCCCTTCACGCGCGCACGCTTGAAAGTCGCGACGATAGTCTGTGTTGAATTGCGCTTGCGACATTCCTTGTTTGGTCCAATAACCCTGTTCAACGCTTTGGCAACCCGCCAGCATGGCGAAGCTCAGCATCATTGAGGCGCATGGCGAAAGCACGTGTGGGATCGACTTCATCATTGAATGGCCGGACGAATGCACGAAAGAAGGCACATCATCTCTCCACGCCAGCATCTTACGATGGCAGCCGTCGGCATCGCTACTCCTACATTTCGCTATCCCCACTTTGATTGGGCGAAAGCGCCTTCACGTATGGCGGACTTGCGACAAGCGCCTTCTTGCGCCGGGTAGTCCGCATCCGCACGCCGCGTTTCCCACACGGACTTGTGCATAACTGCAGCGGCGACAGCCGTAAGATCGTGATGTATGCGCGGCGTAGGACAAACTACGACAGCAATAGACCGCGTGGTCGAGCCGGCCTTATTTGTAGAAAAACAAAATAGTCAAGCCGCAAGATGTTGTGGCTCTCTCGGTCTGCCGTTCAATGCACAAAGAATAGGCAATCTTCTCTTACACGCTTTCCTGGCTGTGTGTTTGGCGCTGTGCGCCTCTTATCCACAGACTTATCCCCATAAATTGTGGAAGACCCGGCAAGCCCTCTTCGTCGCTCGAAATGATGCCGGTACAGAGCCGGCTGGACTCATTGTCCCTTTGCGGATTTTCACAATGTCCTCGGCTGTCATGGGGACCGTTGCTATACTCGGCCAAGTTACGATTCCGGCAGAGAGCTTGCTATGACACTCATTTCGGACGTGGTCGTTCCCGATGTTCTGCCATACCTCTTCGCTCTGCTCGCCTTGCTCATGATTTGGCAATACCACCAAATTCAAGTCATGAAAGGCCGCATTCTCGCCATCGACGTGTTTGATCGGACCGGCATCCGGTTTTATCTCCATCTTGTAGCGACCGACAAACAGACCTGCGAAGGTTGCCGAGCATCGACTGGACGAGTCTTCCTGCCGAGTGAAGTGGTGAAGAAGAACTTTGACCCGTTGGAGCGACCCTGTGTAGGTTCACCGCAGTGCACCACGGTGCTTGTCGGCCTCTATGGCGCCTGGCCGGAGGCACGCCACGTTCTGGAACAGCTCAGCGTGAGCCGAAAGAAATCTTCGGTCCGATTATGCGATCAAGACCTTGTGGCACTCTTTCGGGGACCTTGGGAACGTTGTATCAGCGCGGCAACCGACCGGATCTCGGTCCATATGATCGAGGCGTTCTACAATGAACAGGCTAATCCCGATACGTCCATCACCAATTATCGCTATATCATCGATCAGGCAAAGGAGGTGCGGCATCTCGCGTACGTGGTGCCCTCGTATCTGCGCCTGACCGAACTGCTGAGCCGGCAGGGGAAAAGTCAGGACGCCATTCAACTGATCGACCAGTTTGAGGCACGCTTCAAAGGAAAAAGGCCCGCGCCCCACCATCCGACCGAAACCCACATCGGAACGATGTCGATCAAGAAATCCCGCCTTAAGAACAGTCTCCGCCAGGTGAGTTAAGGCGCCGCCCGGTATCCGGCGAGAGGGCTCATCCTATCCGGCCTGCCCGTTAGAGCGATTTGAGGTACTTCCGCAAGCGCGTTTCCAATTCCGCCGGCACTTGAAGAAAGTCCAAGCCGAATTTCGTTCCGACGCAGTATCGGACCACCGCTAACGGAACAGACAGGTCGGCATGGGGCTGTGGAAGGTGGAGAATCAGTTCAACAAAGGATCCGACCCGAACTGCGCAGTCTCCCAGAATCGCGCAGCCTCCGAGCGACAAATTGGTCGCGGTTCCTTTGCCGCCGATTTCATCACCCGAATAATCGACCGGGATGTTGACCTCATACCGGCGGTGCTGGCGAAAATCCATACGATTCCTCACAAGGGTGACGGAGCCGGTTGGCGGCGCAATCGGCGGCTACCATTTGCCGAGCCACTGCCTGCTCCCCGCGTAATAAGAGAATGCCGCTAACGCTACTATTGCCAGGCCTTCGGCGATATGCCGGATGAGGACGGTGGGTTCGATCGTGCGGATCACGAACATTACTGCAGCTGCGAGCAGGGTTACCACGAATGTGATTCGCCGGGGGCATAAGCGGGTCGGGCGACCATGCGAGGACATGGCGATCCACACACAGGCCCAGCCGATCGTGCCGATGACCAGTGCGCCGATCAGATCGGTGAGGCCGACCATCAGACTGCTCAGGGCCAGTTCCACGATGGGGCGGCGGGGCAGTTCGATGCGAATTCGGTAGAACTCTCCGATAGAGAGCGCGATCCAAATCAAGATGATGCCGAATACGAAACTGCTCTTGAGCATTTGGCGCTTAAAGACGGGCCGCCGTGACTTAACCGTCGTGTCTCCCTTATGGAAGGGCAGTCGTTGAAAATGTGGTGTGAAATCGTATCCGCATTCACAAAACAAAACGGTATCCGGGTTGGTCAACAGGCAACGCGGGCACTCAAGCGGCATAGGAAATCTTGTCGTCTCGCATCATGATGATCAACGTGGCGGTCCGATTTTCCATTCTTCCAATTTACCCGGTCCCGCGAAAGCGCGTGACGCTTCCAGATTCATGTCCGCTCTCATTTTCAGCCATGCTACAATGCGCGCCTGCAAGTCGCGACAGGTCTGGAATAGGAACGACGGGAGAGTGATGAACAAGACGGCGGTCCTCTTCATGGTCATCGGTGCGGTCTGTGCCTTTCTTTCGGTCGCGGCAGGCGCGTTCGGCGCGCACGCGCTCAAAAGCATCCTGGATCCCAGCCGGTTGGCCGTTTACGAAACAGCCGCCAAATATCAAATGTATCATGCCTTCGCCTTGATGGTCGTCGCCTGGCAGATCCATCACACATCGGACCATCGCCTTACGCGGGCCGGATGGCTCTTTTGTACCGGCATCATATTATTCAGCGGAAGCCTGTATGTCGTCGCCACAACGGGTGTGACGTGGGCCGGAGCCGTTACGCCATTCGGCGGTGCGGCGTTTCTTGGAGGTTGGGCGGTCCTCGCTTGGACCGGATGGCGGCGCTTCAACGAGGTGTAACCTCCATCGTCACGCCGGCGCTATTTCTTGCCGCACCCAGCCGTCCGCTTTCCCGTAACCGAGCCCCACCCGCCCGCATTATTGATGAACGTGCCTTCCAATCGCTGTCCTTCTTTCGAAAATAACAGACTGTCCTCCTGCACTCGTCCGCCGCCTTCCCAACGGAGATAGATCAGATCCCCCAACGCAACAATTTCGGCAGGACCTCCTTGTTTCGGCACGGCGTCTGGTGGAGGAAAACTAACGATCAATTTCTGCTCTCCATGGTTTTGATGATTATGAATCGTCCATTGCCACGACCCGCACAATCGGGCCACCCCACGGGCAAGCCGAACGGAATCCTTCCATTGATAGATGCTCAGCCAGCTTCGATAGACTCGTTGAGTCGCCCATGTTTCGAGTTGGCTGCCTAACTGAGAAAGATGCAACTGGAGCACCGGACGCAGACGGGAAGCGGAATAGCGGTCGGCCAGGCCCTGCATGGCGGTTTCATGTGCCCGAAGCTTGTCCGGTACCGCGGCCAGGCGGTCGCGCCATGCTTGAATGCCGCCTGTTTCCAGGACCGCCAACCAGGAATCCGCAGTATTGGCGATGGCGGGGTATCGCTCATCCAAGAATGCGGCGTATTCGCGATAGAGGGTTTCATCCGTCGCTGCATCTGTTGCCGCGCCGTTCGATTTCAACGCCGGCATCGACGCGAGAATCGATCGCACATACGGCATCTCTTCGCCTTCTGCGAGCCAGGTCGCCTGCTCACGAAGTTCGGTGAGGAGCGGTTCGAACGGTGTGTCATCCTTGGCCTGGGCCACGGCTTGCGCGGCGGTTGCCAGGTTCCATGCCGCCAGATTTCGGATGAGCCGCCTTGCTGTGTCGGCCAATTCAGTCACTTTGAGTTCCGTGGCCAAGGCCGGCGGCAGTTTCTTAACCGCTAACGTTGAGGCGGCGTCGGAAAGTCCCATTTCGCGGCCCAACGGATCGATAAAATAGCTCAATGGATCGGTCCCGGCCGGCGGCTTCTTCCAAAGAGAGGCGGCTGTTGTGCGGACCTTCTCCCATGAGGGCATGGCGTCGGCCAAGGGAAGCGGTTCGGTGTCCGGGTGCACGGCTGCCGCGGCGGGGTCTCCGGTTGCAAGGATGACCGCCAGCAGCATCGTGAGGAAGGAAGTCCACGCACGGATCGGCAGTCCTCGGGGCGTGGAGCAAGACGTGGTCCGCCGATGGGCAGAAGGATAATTATGATGCGGCATAGACGACGATGTTGGAACGGACGCCGGCGATGGGCCACTCAACTTTCAAGCAAGACGACTCAAGTGCCTTGGAAACATTGTTTGAGAAATGAGACGGTCGCCTCCCACGCGGAGCTTGCAGCGGCTTCATGAAAGGAATCGGGCCTCATCTCGTTCATGAACGCGTGTCGTGCCTCGGGATAGGTCCGAATGTCAATTCGCTTGCCGAACGAATTGGCCGCGGCTTGGAGCGATTGAACCTCCTCGGCTCCCGCCCAGGTGTCTTGCCCAGCGTGATGATAGAGGACCGGGCAGAACAGATCCTTCAAGACGTCGCGCGTCTGTCCGACTCTTCCATAGAAAGAAACGGCGGCGCGAAGGCGCTTGCGCTGGCAGGCGAAACGGAGCGCCAGTGACCCGCCCATTCCGAAGCCCATCACGCCGTGGACGTTTCGTTTGATGTAATCGAGGGTGTTGAGAAATTCACAGCAGGAATTAATATCCTGCAAGAGATCCGGCTCCTTGCCTTTGGCCATCAAGGCTTCGGC
>DASSBQ010000396.1:0-6025 GCA_035698625.1 Nitrospiraceae bacterium | reverse complement strand
GGCAATGTAGGGAAGACGAGATTCGCAATCTTGAAACGTACCATGGCGGCCCGGCTCCGATGCGCATGAACGCGGAAACGCCTCATACCAGGCCCCGAATCCAGCCCTGGCCCGATCCACGATGACCGCCAATTCTTTGTCATAGCTGGTCGGCCACGGCCGGTTTGCATGCCGTGCCATGAGATCAGCCAGTTCTTGTTCGAGAACAGTCTTTAGTATCCACCCTCGTTCCTCGCCCTGTCCCATCGCTGCTACTATCGTATCGAGCCGCTCCGCATCCGACCCGTCTGCATGGAGCGCAGCCGCTTTAATCAAATCCCGGCCGATCAGGAGATCCACCGTCACATTTTGATCGGCGGCGACGCGTTTGCGCATATCCCTCTGCCAGGACCGGAAGTGATCGATCCATGCGGTCACCGTGTAATGGTAGAGGCCTTGCTCCAGGACCGTGAAGGAGGCGCGCCACCGATCGTTCTCTACGAAGACCAGCGGCACATCGGTCCAATCTTGTTCTCGTTCATGCCGGTATCGGATCACGCCGGCTATCTCGTCATGGCCGTCGGCGAACAGATCCGCTTCCACCACCACCGATTGCCCCACCACCCGCTTGATTGGAAATCGGCCGCCGTCAATTTCCGGCCGGACACCCTCAATCACGACACGGCGGCGCCCATCCACGTTCAGACTGCCGCCGTCGCTCGACGGAGGCGCTTCGGTCACCGGTTTCTCCGGTGCGGCAGCCGCCGGAAGATTAGGTTTTTTCTTCGGTCGTTTCATCTAAAAATTCCCGCATTCCTGCGCTCGTGAAGCATCGTTCGTACCTCGTATCTTTAAAACACTGGGCGCTCAGAGGACACTGCCGGCTCACCGACTCGCCGGCGCGCACAAACGTGGCGCTCTTTATCCATCGCGCCGTGCGCCTCATTATTCTTCGCGTCGCGGACCTACAGGTGCGACAGCTCGTCGATCTTCTCTTCCTTTTCCTTTCCCCTTCCCAGACGTCGTTCGATGGCCTCACGCATCAGATGCCGAATTCCGAGCCCCACGCCAAGGGCGAGCGAAAAGACGACACCGCCGAATGTAATAGAAAACGCCGAGACGACGATCTCTTTGGCGATGCCCATCTGCGTCAGTACCATGGCAAACGTGAATAAAAGAATCCCCCACCGAACCAGACTCGCCACAATGCGTGCCTCCTGAAGTTGGGCATTCACCGCCGCGATGAGCGCCGCCTCCGAGAAGAAATTCGCGGATAGTACGCCGATCAGCAATACCAATGCGGCTGCAAGTACATTCGGCAAAAAGCCCACGATCTGGCTGATGAGATTGGCCGTGGCCGGCAGATTCACCGCATCCACACCCATGAACGCAAAGAGCAGGAACACCGTCCAAAACAAGACGCGACTCAGGACGACCGACGCAGGTTGTTTGATGCCTGCTTGAGCCAGCGGCTGATTGAGCCCGAACCGCTCGCAGAAACGATCGAACCGAAAGGCCGTGAGCACGCGCACCATCAACGCTCTGACAAGCCATGCCATGGTCAATCCGACCAAAAGAAACGTGACCAGCGCCAGAAGTCTCGGCAATACCGACAGGATCTGCATCACGGCGTCACGAAATCCTGCTATCATTGTGTCACGCCACAGATCACTCATCCCGCCACCTCCATCGATCCGTAAGATAAGGCTTCATCGCCTCGAATCGCCGACAGAGCGACTCTATGGCCGCCTCCACCTGGCCGGTACCGCCGCGCTGCGTGTCAAGAACAAAGGAAGCGGTCTGGCCGAGATACAATGGTGTCAGCGATTTCAGCAAGTGTTCCCGGTGCAGCACTTGATCATGATACGCCAGAGCAAATTCGTATACGACCTGCACCCAGAGATTCTCGGGAAAATGAAATTCGTCGGACTCCTGGATTCCAAGCGTGAGGATTTGGCTGAGTGTCTCCGGCGAGAGGATGACTTCCCACAGCGGCAACAGATCGCGCACCCCCTGTCGCATTCCGCTGACCATGCGGGCAATGTTGACCGGGCCCGTGAGCGGCGCATATTCGACTACCCCATAAAGCGGCACATCGGTCGACTCATGGGTGCGTTCCCAAGCCGGCTCGTAATTCTCCATCGAATGAAAGATCGCCCCGACAGCGGCCGCCAATACATGGGCCAGATCGGCGGTTCCCAACTTGGAATCCTGCTCCTTGACACCGAGAAACGCATGGCACACTTGATAGCCCTCGGCGAGCGCGACGGTCGTCATCCATCCGTCGAAGCTGCTGCGGGCCTCATCCTGTGACCAAAAGGGGTTCTTTATCAATTCCCGCGCGAGGCGACCGGACAGACCGTAGCCGCCGCCGCTGGGATATCGCAGACGCTTTCCGTACAGCGCGCGCATCAGCGGATAGAGCAGATTGTTCACCAACGTGCCTTCATACCGATGCCGCCGGAACAGGGGAACGATGAAATCCATGCCGTCGTGATAGACCGGACGACCCAGCAGCTCAATCCACTGGGGAGACAACGAGCGCAGGTTGCCCTCGATGATGAGGCAAACTTTTGCTTGGAGCGACTGCGCCGTCTCACACAGACGGCGGACATCGTCAGCTCGGCCCGAGAGACCGGAATCCGCCCCAAGACTTGCATAATGTCCCACCGCACCGGGGACGATACGGACGGCGACCTGCCCTTCGGCAAGCCGTTCGACGATCTCCGGCGTGCCGTCTTGAGACCCGCCGTCGAAATTCACGATCATCACCGAGGCGCCGTTGAAGAATCGCTGCAGCCCTTCGATGATGCTCTTCACCACCTGCTCGATCGTCCCGGCGTTGTTCAAGGTCAACAAGCCCACGACGACATCGGCAGTCACAGCCTGCTCGGGGATGCGCTCGGCTGATTCATTCATGACTGACTCGTCGGTCATCGGTATAACCGTGAAGCGTGAACCGAGAATCGTGAGGCGCTGATTCGAACAGTGCTTCGGCGACTCATTGATACTACGATATCTTCACGACTCAGCACGCATAACTCAGAACTTCCTCCGTCACTGCGGCGACATGATCTTGAGCAATGTAAGGAAATCGCCCAATTGTCGGGTGATGAGGAAATTCCGGCGCACATGTTCCCGCCCCACTGCTCCCATGCGGGTGACCAATCCAGGATTATTCAATAAATGACGGAGGCGGAACCCGGCTCCTTCCGCGGAATGAACGACATATCCCGTCACTTCGTCGATGATTTGCGCCGCGATCCCTTCAGCATTGCCTCCGACCACCGGCTTCCCTTTCCACATCGCTTCCGAGACCGTCACGCCGAACCCTTCTTTAAGCGATTTCTGGAGCACGATTGTAGCGATCCGTTGCAGCGCATTGATTTCCAGATCGGCTTCCGGCGGCAATTGCACCAGATGAATATCAGGATCCCGTCCCGCCGCCTCGCGCGCTTCGGCCAGCACCGCTTCACCCTCCGGGTCGTGCATGACCCCGGACCCGGCAAGCACCAATCGGCAATCGTGGTGCTTCTTGACGATGCGATAGGCCTGAATGGCGCCGAGCGGATCCTTGAACCGCTCGAACTTTGCCACCTGCAGAATGATCGGTTTGGTTCGCGGGATACCCAGCCGATCCACGATCTGATTGATTTCGGATCTGGTCATTTCCCGATTCTTCGGGCTCAGCGGATCGATCGAGGGATACACGAGAAACTTCGGAATCGGCAGCCGTTGCGCGAACCCAGACAGCGAAAAGATGGCCGCATCGTATTTTAAAGCATACCGCCGCAAAAACGTCCAGGCGCGCCGTTGCGGCTGAGACAGATCCAGGTGACAGCGCCACAGCCACGCCCCGCTCGTCCGATACTCCACCATACCGGCCGGCTGATGATCGTGGATCATGACCATGTCGGCTTCCAGATTCAGCGCCTTGGCGTTGCGCTCATTGATCTCCCGAAAGGTCTGGTACATGTCCTCGGTGATTTTCTCGTCTCGTCCTTGCAAGGCGTCGGTGAGCCGTTTCACGACCGCAAAGAACTCCTGCGTCCCCGCAATAACCTCCCAACGAGCCTCGACGCCTAACGCCGTCATCATCGGCACCAACCGCCGCAAGAGCTCCGCCGCCCCTCCACCATACCGAACCGCGCTCACATGCACGACGCTTCGCCCCTTGACAAGGTCGCTCAGGCGATACAGGAAGTCGACCGTTCCCTTCGGCGACACTTCCCGGTATTCGTCGAGCGCGGTGGTCATCGTGCTGTCTTCCTTCGCCGGCTTATCCCCGTCCGCTGGTGTCAAATGGCGCTCCATTCGAGGTTGTAGGTGCTGTCCCAGGCTCGGACCGCCGGCAGGCTGAACCAATAGGAACCGTACGGACCGAGAGTGAGCACATAGGGATGGTCCCCGATCTGCGGAAATCGCGAACCTCCGAACAGCTCGATCGGAACGATACCCTTGAATCGGGTCAGATTCAGTTCCACGGCCTGCGCCGACTCCGCCAAATTATGGACGAGGAGCACGGTCTCTTCTTCGTAAATCCGCAGATAAGCCAGGATCTTCTCGTTCGACGGCGTCAAGAATTCCAACGTGCCCCGTCCGAAAACCTTGTGCCGCTTGCGAATGGCGATCAGGCGGCGCATCCAATGGAGCAGTGAATGCGGCGTCTGCTTTTGCGTATCCACATTGATCGATTGGTAGCCGTAGACGGGATCGGTCACGAGCGGAAGAAACAACTTCGCGGGATCCGCCTTGGAGAATCCGGCGTTCCGGTCCGCGGTCCAATGCATCGGCGTCCGTACACCGTTGCGGTCGCCCAAATGAATGTTGTCGCCCATGCCGATCTCATCGCCGTAATAGATGATCGGGGTGCCCGGCAAGGTGAACACGATGCTGTTGAGCAATTCGATCTTGCGTCGGTCGTTTTCGAGCAACGGCGCGAGACGGCGGGCGATGCCGATGTTACGGCGCGCCTGGGGATCGCGGGCATAGGCATAATACATGTAATCACGTTCTTCTCCTGTGCACATTTCCAACGTCAATTCGTCATGATTCCGGAGAAAGAGACACCATTGGCAATTCGGCGGAATCGGCGGCGTATGTTTGAACATATCAAGAATGGGCCGGCGGTCCTCGCTGCGCAATCCCATGAACAGGCGCGGCATCAGCGGGAAATGAAAGGCCATGTGAAATTCGTCGCCGTTCCCGAAATAAGGACGCACGTCGCTCGGCCACTGGTTGGCTTCCGCCAGGAGAATTCTGGTGCTGTACCGGTCGTCGATCCGTTTCCGGATCTCCTTCAGATACGCATGCGTCTCGGGCAAGTTCTCGCAGATCGTGCCTTCGCGCTCGAACAAGTAGGGCACTGCGTCGCAGCGGAATCCGTCGAGCCCCTGATCCAGCCAAAACTCCATGACTTTCAGCATCGCCTCCCTGACCGCCGGATTGTCGTAGTTCAGGTCCGGTTGATGGCTGAAGAACCGGTGCCAATAGTACGCCTGCGCCTCGGGATCCCAGGTCCAATTGGATTTTTCCGTATCCACGAAGATAATGCGCGCTTTCGTGTATTTCTGATCCGTCTCGCTCCAGACATAGTAATCCCGCGTCGGGGCCTGCGGCGACCGGCGAGCTTCCTGAAACCACGCATGCTGATCGGACGTGTGATTCAACACCAGATCGACGATGACACGCATGCCGCGCTGATGAGCCGCATCGAGCAGCCGGCGGAACACTTCGGTGGAGCCGTACGAAGGCGCAATGGTGGTGAAATCAGACACATCGTAGCCGTCGTCCCGCAACGGCGACGGATAAAACGGCAACAGCCAGAGACAGTCCACTCCCAGCCACTCGAGATAATCGAGCTTCTCGATCAAGCCGGCGAAATCCCCGATGCCGTAGTCATTGCTGTCGTAGAAAGCCCGCACGTGCAGCTCATAGAACACCGCGTCCTTGTACCAGAGGGGGTCTTGGTTCAGCATGACCGGATTACTGAATGTGATGATCCGGCGATCTGTTGAGCGATCATCCGATGGTTCAATTCAACAGA
>DASSBQ010000395.1:0-3748 GCA_035698625.1 Nitrospiraceae bacterium | reverse complement strand
TAAATTGGCCAGATCTCCTTTCGGATCGATGATGAGAGCAGGAATCCCGTCGATGGCGGCCTCTTCGAGCAGACCGATACATAACCCTGTTTTTCCGCTGCCCGTCATGCCGACACAGACGGCATGGGTGACAAGGTCTTTGGAATCATAGAGCAGCAAATTTCTCGGCTCCTGCTGCTTGGATGCCGCATCATACCGGTGGCCGAGATAAAAGACCCCAAGCCTTTCAAAGCCTTGAGTCGGGTGCTCGAAACCGAGGGCGTTCTTGTGCGGCGCATGTTTTTTCTTCCGTGCCACGGATTCTCCCGGCCGATAAACAGCTACGCGGAAATCACCGGCGAGCATTGTATGGCGGGCGGGACGAAGGCCGCAAGACCTTGGTGTCCGGGGCTTAGGATCGGCGGGCAAATCGCAGGGGGATTTCCTCCAGGTGGACCAGGGTTCGGCCTAGTGTGGTAAGGATCTGGCGGCCCCTACACTTGATTCTACGGGGCACCGAACCAATCACGACATCAATTTTCCACCGGAGGAGGATGCGTCCATGAAAACATCTTGGGTCATAGCCACAGTGCTGCTGCTGGGCGGATGCGGGCCGCACTACACCATTCCCAACTTCGAAACCGATGAAGTGGAAAAAGTCATATCAAGCGGGCGCTCGCCCGAATCCTGCATCGCAAATCTCAAGGAAGACGCCCAAAAACTCAATCTCAAGGTCCGCCTTACCGATGTGCATCACGAGGCGACATCGGGGCCGATCGCGTGGATCTATACCAATAGCTACACCTGCACGGGCAAGGTTGTGAAGACTAACAGAGACGCACAAAAAGCATTGTGAAGATCCGACTTCTTCTTACGTTCGATGACGGACCCCATATGAACACGGGATCGGTGTTGGATGAACTCGGCCGCAATCGGGTGCAGTCGAACATCAAGGCCGTATTTTTCGTGCAGACCCGCAATACCGGGGGAGGCGCGTCCCGTCAAGGGCGGACATTGCTTCAACGAGAACATGCGGAGGGGCACGTGCTGGGTCTCCACACGGGGACCGCGCGGGGACATGTCAGCCATACGAGCATGTCTCTGCCGGAGCTGCACCGATCGCTGGAGGACGGCATGGCGGACATCTGCGCCATTACGGGCGCCAGACCTGTGCTCGTGCGTCCGCCCTACTGGTGGTTCAACCAGGCGACGCTGTCGGAATACGAGCGACATGGCCTGTATATGATGCTTTCCGATGTGAAGGCCTACGACGGCGTCAACTGGGGTTTCCACCTGCTCAGACGATGGAGTTTTCGCTCGCAGTTCGCTGCGATACGGCATCGGCTTTTATCTGAAGAGATTGGCGCGAACGGCGGCCTCATACCTATCGTCGTGGCGTTTCATGATACGAATGCGTACACCGCCGGGCACGTGAGCGATTACCTTGAGCTTCTCGTCGAAGAGGCCGCCAAAGGCGGTTTGCCGATCGATCATAAACCGTACTACGACGAGGCGCCTGAGCTGCTGATGGCCGCGCTTAGCCGCGCGGTTCATCCGTTCGGGTCCGCCTCGTCAAGAAGGCGCCCGCTCACGGCGTGCTGAAGATGTCCCACCCGGCTGAGAAACAAGAGGTCGCTTCAGCGGTATCAGAAACGGATATTGCCCGGCTCATCGTAGAGGCGGTGCATCTCGAAGTCTCGCCGCCGGACCTGGATCCAACGGCTCCGCTTTTCGGAGACGGCCTCGGTCTGGACTCGATTGATATGCTTGAAATCGCTTTGTCGGTCTCAAAGAAATATGGATTTGACCTGCGCTCGGAAGATCGCGCCGCCTTCGCCTCGGTGCGCGCGCTGACCGCTCATATTGAACGGCACAGGACCAAATGATCCGCCCGACCATACCCTTCTCAGGTGGCGCGCTCAGAAGGTTCGCTTACGCGCCGCGTCATGATGAGCGGCAGACCTATCCCCTGCTCGCGCATCAGGATCCGGACGATTGTGTTGCATGGCGGAAGGGGGCGGCATTTGTCGTCGCAGACTTCCTCGGCGCGGTCGCGGAGTTGGCATCCCGACTGCCGGCTAAGCGGCATGCCGTTAATCTCTGCAGAGACCGGTACCATTTTCTCGTCGGGTTTGCCGCAGCGTTGGTATCCAAGCACGTCAGCCTGTTGCCGACTTGCCGCGCGCCGGAATCACTCGCACAACTTAACGACCGATATCCCGAAACCTACGTCTTAGCCGACCATGAAGATGTGCCGGGCGGTCTCCCGGTCTGTCGTGTGCCGGAAACCCACTCACGCGTCTCATCGACTCACGAGATTCCGACGATCTCGTCCGAGCGCATTGCCGCTGTCGTCTTTACGTCCGGAAGCAGCGGCCTGCCGAGGGCCCATGTCAAAACGTGGGGATCACTTGTACGGGGAGCGGATGCGCTCGCGAGGCGGCTTCATATCGAAACCCCCATGCCGCGCGCGATCGTCGGCACGGTCCCGGCACAACACATGTATGGTCTGGAAACCACGATCATGTTGCCGCTCCAGCAGGGCTGGTGCATCCATGCCGGCCATCCCATTCTACCGGCGGACCTTCGCAGCGATCTCGATGGACTCCGTGTGCCGGCCTGGTTGATGACCACTCCGGTTCATCTCCGCGCCTATGTGAGCCAGCAAATCCCATTGTCGAAGCTGGAGGGCGTTGTTTCCGCCACCATGCCGCTGTCCCGGACCCTGGCGGCCAGAGCGGAACGGTTATGGGGCGTGCCGGTCCAGGAGATTTACGGCTGTACTGAAACCGGGGTAATCGGATCGCGGCACCCCACCGGCCAGGAGCGGTGGACTCTTTGCCGCGGCTTGCGGCTCCGGCAGGACGGGGATGCCGCGTGGGTCAGCGGCGGCCATGTCGGGGCACCCTTCCGCTTGGCGGATCGGATTGCCGTTCACAATGAGGATCAGTTTGTCTTGCACGGTCCCGGCTATGATCTGGTCAAGGTGGCGGGAAAGCGCGCGTCTCTCGCCGCCCTGAATGCGGCGTTGCTGGGGATCGACGGAGTCGTAGACGGAACATTTTATCGGCCCGGCGCGGGGCGGACCGGCAACGGCCGGCTCACCGCCTTCGTGGTCGCGCCGGGATTGACGCCGGCGGTGATTTTGGCTGCTCTGCGGGCCAAGGTTGATCCGGTCTTCCTTCCGCGGCCGTTGCACTTGGTGGAAGGGCTGCCCAGGAATTCCACAGGGAAGCTGCCTCATGAGCAGCTGGAGAACTTTGCGGCTCGATTCATCGGTTCGACGCGATCACGAGGCTGATCCATGCGGATCCATTCTGAGAGGTGCATTCCCGCGGACCACCCGGCGTTGGACGGTCACTTTCCCGGTAATCCCATCGTGCCCGGTGTGTGGTTGCTGATCGAAGTGCTTGCGGCGGTGGAGCGTGAACTGAAGCTGGAGCCGGGGGCAGTTTCATATTCGGGTGTCAAATTTACTGCTCCGTTGCGCCCCGGCGAAGCCTTTGTCCTGACCATGGACACCGTCGATCAGCAAGCGATCACCTTCACGATCATGCGCGGGGACACTACGATAGCATCGGGAAACCTCCGGCGTCGCGACGCTTTTGTGGCGGCTGTGACATCGTGAGCGGCGAATGGCTGACCAAGCCTGAGCGCGGCAGCCTTCTTCTTGTCCGGCTCCTGACCTGGATGACATTGAGGATCGGCCGCCCCGTGGCGCGGTGGTTTCTCGGTCCCATTTGTCTCTATTTCATGCTGTTCTCCCGCG
>DASSBQ010000394.1:0-5108 GCA_035698625.1 Nitrospiraceae bacterium | reverse complement strand
GCGAGGCGCATGGTCACAACCGCGACGACAATGCCCGCAATCAGCGTCCCGCTCAGAGCACCCAACACGCCGAAGCCGGCCGCCGCCAAGCCCACGCCGAATGCTCCGCCGAACACAATCCCGAGGGAAGCGGGCAGGGTGGCATGCTCTTCACGGTGCAGCCCATAGAGAATTCCGCCGGCATACTGAAGCAATTGTTCTGACCACAACAAGCCGACCACAACCGCGGTCAACAGGAGCGATTTGAACCCGAGCGGCAATGAGGACAGCAGCAAGCAAGCGACGACGATCCCGACGAGGCCTGCCGCGACGGCATTCACTGACCCGGCGAACCGGGCCATATCTCTACGCCAGGCATGATCTTCCGCCCGTTCGGCAAGATACTTGGTGAGCGTTTGTCTCATCCCGCAATTGGCCGGTTGCGAAGCGAGCAGCAGCAATGCGACGTAATAGGCATACTGTCCGTACCCCTCAATGCCGAGGAGCCGGGAATAGACAGGCAGGATGATACCGGTGACCAGCAGCTTGGTGGCGGACCACGTCCCGACTGAAACGATGCCCTTCGAAATGGTTTTGATCGATAGCATGCCGCGCGACAAGGTCAACCTTACGGGCTAGCCGGCATTCATGAAGGGCGTGAGGGCTGATGGAAGCGTTCGGTTGATTGGAAAACGATCATGCCGCCCGTCCCACGCCGTCGACATGGCGCTCGTAGGCATCGATATGCGCTTGCAATGCTTTTGAGGTTTCGTACGTCTCGCGCACATACTCGTAAGCGGCTCGCCCCTTTTCCAAGGGGGCTTCGGCCAACAAACTTCGAATCGCTTCGGCATAGTCATCGTTACGAACTTGCTTTCCGAATTTTGTGGCGAACTGATCCGGATCCACGCTGCTGACGATGGGACATCCGTACGCGGCTGCCTCCAAAAACGTGAGCGGCAGGCCTTCCCGCACCGCGGTGCTCACGAATACCCACGTATCCGACAGGAGCTTGTGCATCCGTTCCGGCTCCCGAAACCGATTGATGAGTCCCGGCATTTCCAAATTCGGCACATCCCGATAACGGCGCCTGAGCCGCGCATCGAAGCCCGATTCGGCCGAGGCGCTGCCTTGGCCGACCGCCACGAACCGATACTGCGGGAACATGCCGGCCAGATCGAGAAACATCCAGGGGCGTTTCCGCTTATCCCAACGAGCCACAAAGGTCAGCGTGGGCCGATCGCTCTTTGCCGGCAGCGTCGCCGGCACATCGATCAAGTTCGGCAGCAACGCCGGAAGCGTCTTCAGTCCGTACAGGCGCTTCACTTTCTCCTTGAGGAAATGCGCCGGACAAAACACGGCATCCGCTCTGCGCACCGCCTGCCGGACGAACAGGCCGGCTTCAGTCAAGTAATTGAAAGGAGTCAGCAGCCTGCGGGCCGGTGTGGCATAGAGGAACTCAACCCACCAGTCCTTGAGATCCCGGGGATCGCGGCTCGTGACCACGTGCGTGCGCCGGGGATGCAGCCGCTGGGCGAGATACGTCAAAATCGTCGGATCTTGGGAGTGGAAGAGGTCCGCCGGTGAGTGCCGGATGAGACGGCAAGCCTCCAGCACATTCCGCGGTGAAAAACTCCGAATCTCGACGCCTTCAATCGTCTCCATCGGCCGTTGTCCCCGGCGTCCAGGCACAATGACGCTCACTCGACGGCCGGCCCGCGCCAAGCTCTCGGCCAGTTTTCGGGACATGCTGCCGAATCCGCCGTAAATCCCCCAATCAAAATACTGGCTGGTGAGAATGCAGATCGATGGATCGGTCTTCATGCCGAAAATTCCTTCGGACAATCTTTGGAAAAGGTTCCAACGGCCGATGCGCCGCATCTCCCTTTTTGCGCCCTGGCCTGCTCCAGGACCGTGGTGCAGAGATCCAGATACCTCGCTGCCAGGGCCGGCCAGCCGAAGCGGATGGCGCGCCGGCGGCTTTCCGCTCCAAATTGGATGCGCATGCGGTCATCTTCTACCAAGACCTTCAGCGCTTGGGTCAATGCCTCGACGTCGCCCCACGGTACGATGTCCCCGTTGATGCCTTTTTCCACCAGCTCGTCCGTTCCGCCCGTTTGCGTCACCACAACCGGCAATCCCGACCCCATGGCTTCCAAGAGCGCAATCGACATCCCTTCGTGCTGTGACGGCAAGGCAAAGAGATCCGCCGCGTGATAGATGTCCGGCATGCGTTCCCTGGGCACATAGCCCGTGAACGTCACCGCCTGGGCGATGCCAAGGCGCGCGGCGAGGTCCCGCAATGTCGTCTCCGCGTCTCCCGTCCCGACCAGTGTGACGCGCACCGGCCGGCGAGAACAGCCCTGCAATCGTGCCAGCGCCTCCAGCAGATGATGTTGTCCCTTTCGTTCGATCAGCCGAGCTGCGCACACCACATTGACTTCCTGATTTGCCCCTCTCTGGATAGGAAAGAAGGCTTCCGTATCGACCCCGTTCGGAATCGTCACCAGCTTGAGGTCCGCCATCGCACGCCGGGCCAATGCGGCCTGTTCCCCACTGATGGCTGTCACGGCTCCCGCTCTTCGCCATATGCGCCGGATAAGCGGCGTGAGAACTGGGTAGAGACGTTCGTACCGTTCTTCGAATCCCGGCACATCCGGCCCTTGCAGGGACAGCACGTAGGGCAATCGATGCGTGAGGCTCAACGCGTAGCTCAATGCGCCGGCAGGCACGCCGGCGAATGCGAAACTGAGATCATACCGATGCTCTCTTACCAGACCATAGGCGAGCCGGATCCCGCGCGCGCTGTACCGAATCAGTTCGCGATTGGTCGAATGGTGGATATTCCGATTGTCGACGGGCACCCTATGAAGCGTAATCCGCTCCGAGAACCGTTCCCGTTCATACGTGCGCCGGCTTCGCGATGAGGTGATGAGATCGACGGCCACCTCGGGGCGTTTGGCCAGTTCCTGCAGCAAGTGATGGTTGACGACTCCCGTCCCGCCGCCGAGCGGTGGGAATTCGTTATCGAACATCAGGATGCGAATGGAAGTTCTCTCCTCGTGACACGGCGGGCGACATACAACGGACGGCGTTTGACCTCGTCCGAAATCCTCCCAATGTATTCGCCGATCACCCCGATCGTCATGAGCTGAATGCCGGCCAAAAAGAAAATCGACACGACCAACGTGGTGAATCCCGGGATTCCGGCTCCCAATGCTATTTTTTTGACCACATAGAACAGCGCCACGCTGAAGGACAAGAGCGACACGGCAATGCCGAGCAGCGTGATGATACGCAACGGCATGTGACTGAATGAGATCAATCCGTCAAGCGCCAGGTAAATCAGTTTGCGAAAGGTATATTTGGGGCGCCCGGCATGGCGTGAATGGCGCTCATAGGCCACCCCGACTTGGTGAAATCCGATCCAACTCCTGATTCCCCGGACAAATCGGTTTCGTTCCGGCATCTGAACGAGATGATCCACCACACAGCGATCCATGATGCAGAAATCCCCGGCATCGAGCGGTATCTTGATATTCGCTACCCGCTGTAACAGACGATAAAAGCCGGCATAGGCCAGGCGCTTTCCCCACCATTCCTTGCGCATGGTTCGGACGGCGTACACGACCTCCGCTCCCTCCTGCCATTTTTCCAGGAACTTGGGGAGGACTTCGGGCGGATCCTGCAAGTCCGCATCCATAATGCACACCGCTCGTCCGCAACTGTGTTCCAATCCGGCGCTGATCGCGACCTGATGTCCGAAATTCCTGGCCAATTCCACGACGACGACGCGGCCATCGCGTTCGGCGAGCCGATTCAATAGAGAGGGGCTTTGATCCTGGCTTCCGTCGTCCACGAAAATAATCTCGTACTCATGGCCCATGTCTCGGAGCACGCGGGTAAGGCGTTCATAGAGCGTTTCAATGTTTTCCGCTTCGTTGAAGACGGGGATCACAATGGAAAGGACCGGCTGCTGATTCGTCGCAGTCGCCGGCGGATGCACCCGATGCCTGGGGTCTATTGGATGGGACGGAATCGTCCGGAGGACGTCCGCTTTTCCGATTGTTGAACCGTGCGGAGGCGTCGAGAAGTTCCGTGCAGTCATGCTGCGTTCCCTTTTGGCGATGAAGCCCGACCGGTTCACGCCGAGCGTGGCTCGCCCGCCCGCGTTACCCGACATGGCCGGCCTAGAAGCCGCCACGCGATCCTTCACCGGGTCGAGTCACAATATCGCAGAGAACCGGATTTGCCCAGCTATATGAGAAAATGAGAACTACCGGGAAGCACGTAGCGGAAAGTCGTGGAAAGGACGGCAGGCATCAGTTGATCGAGCCCTGAACTTCCTTGGCTGCTCTGCCTGTAACGCCGAGACAAATGAGACCGATGATGACCCACACCAATTCGCGGAATCGCCGCAATAGCGCGAAGGTGATCCCCGTCACTTCGCCGTAGCCAAACGTCGTGACCAACAGGAGATTTCCCGCATCCTGAGCGCCGAGGCTGCCGGGAATAAAAAAGGCTCCTCCCTTGATGAAGACCGACAGCGCCCCGATGGCGATTGCGGTCATGATGGTCGCCGACTCCCCCAGCACCGTCAACATCACAAATACCTCGACGGTCTCGACCATCCACCCGGAGAAGAACAGCAGGATGGACAAGACAAAGCCGGGACGATTTTTGGAGTAAAAGGCCGCGATCGTCCGGTCCAATTCGAGGAGCTTCTCCTCATGCGATTCCAGCGCTTTGATCGTGAAGCCGATCTTTCGCAACCCCCACAGGAGAGACGCAAAGATCCCACGCCGCTGGATCAACACAAATCCGCCGACACCGAACGCCAGCAGCCCCACGCTGACCAATGTCGCCATGGCAGTCTGTCCGGGTGACCCCCCCGTTCCAAGCAACCAAAATCCCGAAGCCATTCCGAGCAAAATGAAGCCGATCTGGGCGATCGTCATCGTGGTCTTGGCCGTCACCACGGACGCGAGCCCCTCCACCATCGGCACGCCATATTGTTTCAGCAGGTATGCCTTGAGCGGTTCCCCACCCACATAAGCGGTCGGCGTCGTCATGTTGACCACCTCCCCGGCACTCCGGATGGCCAAGAGCCTCCAGAACGGTACAATATG
>DASSBQ010000393.1:0-4993 GCA_035698625.1 Nitrospiraceae bacterium | reverse complement strand
GATGGACTTCCATTATAGCGAAGTGTTCGGGAAGCCTTCTCCCGAGGCCTATGAACGGCTCCTGCTCGATGTGATGATCGGGGATGCCTCCCGGTTCATGCGGCGGGATGCAGTCGAAGCGTCGTGGGCGTGGATCACCGGCATTTTGCAAGGCTGGGAGGCGCAAAACCTCCGCCGCCTGCCCGAGTATCCCGCCGGCACATGGGGACCGGCGGAGGCAGATCGGATGATACAGGATGATGGTCGTTCGTGGCGCGTGCTCTGATCACCGACCGCCGAATCAAGGCAGCGCAAGTTGTGCCTTGACCGCATCTTTCTTTCCGATGCCGCCGATAAAGCGCTGAAAAATCCCTTTGTCGTAGAGAGCGAGAGCCGGCAAGCTTGAGATTTCGAGTTCGGCCGGGATCTGAAAGTTCTCCTGCACATTCATCGCAAGGATCAGCAGTCGTCCTTCTAATTCCCGCTGCAAGAGTTCAAGTTCGCGCATAAGCGCCCGGCAGTGGCCGCAGCCGGGCTGCCAGAATTCCACCAGTACGGGGACCGTTGCGGTTTCAACCACTCGGTCGAAATCGTGATCGGCAACGCCAGGCAACATACAAGAGCTCGCGCCTCCTCGATTACGTGGTCGGCATAGCCAAAAAGATTTCGTCGTGCAGGAGCGTCGCCAATCGCCGATAGCCTTCGGTCGTCAAATGGAGTCCGTCGTTGGAATACTCGGGGCAGAGCTGCAGAGATGCCGGGTCTGATGTGGCGGAAAAGAGGTCGACGGACGGCAGGCCTTTGGACCGAGCATAGTCTTGAATCAAGCCGTTCAGGATCCGCCGCCTTGAAATCTGTTCTCCCAACAATACAACCGCCCCTTTCTGGCTCGCGCCGCCTGAAATGCGCAGAGACGGGACCGTCACGGGAACCGCCACAATGCCGGCCGCGCGCGCCAGTTCATACATCTTGACGAGGTTACGAAAGATCTCCTGCGGCGACGCATTCCATCCCAAGTCATTCGTCCCTCCGAGAATCACAACGTAGCAGGGCCGGCGGTCCAGAACGTCGGACCGAAATCTCAGCACCATTTCTCCGGTCACCTCGCCGCACACACCGCTTACGGAGATCCGCGCGCGTGCCCTGAGCAACGGTTCGAGGAACCGGCCATAGGGTGTCTGCTGCCCTGCCGGGTTATCGCGTGACGGAGCTTGGTAGCCGGCGGTGAGGCTGTCTCCGAAGCAGATGATGAGCGGCAGTTCCTCCGTCGTGTTCATCCGACGATTGTACCGATCGCCTGTCGCGTCCGCAATGACCGTCCTTTCCATCCGCCCCATCGAAGTGGGCGGGAAGCCATTGCCAGGAGCGGCTATTTTCTTGACGAAGTGCGGTTCCAGGGATAGGACTAGCACGTATGGAGAATCGAGCGCCCGGCGAGACTGCCGACCCCCGTTTTCCGCTGTTAAAGGAGCGGACCGACCCGGAAGTCGCCTCAGTCAAATCGCTTCTTAAACTCCTCGACAAGGCGGCTAAATCCGCCCGCACGTATGGAGCCGGCAACCCGGTCGCAAAGCGGTTTTTCGACCAATTCCACGAAGACCTTTCCAAACACCTCGAGACCTATACGCGCCTGGCTTTTCTGGTTCAGAGGTCCGAACTCCACTTCAAAGAGCAGGTGGTCTACCAGCAAGATCGCGAAGCGACAGGCGACAGCCTGGCCTTCAAGATGTACGCCGATGGGATCCGAGAACTGGCGTTCTGCGAAGGACTCAGTCGCGAGGACCTGGCTTTCTTTTTGGAAGCGCTGTGGGGAAGCACCGATCCGGGCGACGCCGCGCAGACCGATGACGACGACATTGTGACACGCCTGTGGGCTCGGGATTTGAGCACCATTACGATTGTCACGGCGGAAGAAATTGTCCGTTCATCCGGCTACGGCGCCGATGCGTTGGAATTGCATCATGCTGGATTGATGGATGCCTCGGTTTCAACATTGCGCGAAATCCTCGACCGAGAGCGGACACAGCTTGCCAAAGGCGCCGGTGCAAGCCCGGGCGGGACTTCGGCATCCGGCGGTGAACCGGGGTCCGGATCCGGAGCGGCGGAGGGTGCGCGGAGACTCCTGCAACCGAATGTCGTCGGCTATGAGGTCTCCCAGGAGGAAAGCGACGCCTTGATGGCCGAAATCAAGGAGGAATGCGGTCGGGACAGCACCATGTACATTATCGATATCCTGACGGCGATTCTCGCATCGGAAAAGTCCTCTCCTCTCCTGACGAAGCTGTTCGACGTTTGGGCAAGTGTTGTCGAGACGCTGATTCGCGGCGGTCATTGGACGGTCTTGGAAAATGTGCTGGCCATGTTGCAGGACACCGAGGCGGTCCGGCCGGATTTATCCCCCGACCATAAACAGCAGGTTGCGGCTTTATTCGAGGCGCTCGGCAAACCTGAGCGCATCAAGCTCATAGAACATTATCTGAACAAAACTCAGCAGCCGCATACAGAAGGACTGCTCACGCTGCTGCTTTCAATGAAAAAGGAAACCGTCCCCGCTCTCTGTTCGCTGCTTGCCAATCTTGATTCTCCCGTCCACCAATCCATTGTCGTCGAAGCGCTGGCCATCGTGGGCAAAGACAATGCGGATCCCATCGTGCGCGGGCTGTCCGACAAGCGTCCGGCGTATGTTCGGAACCTGCTCGCGCTCTTCGGCAAATGGAACGATGCACGGCTGGTCGATTCGGTGGAGAAAGCGCTCCGGCATCCGGATGCGCACGTGCGAAAGGATGTGCTACGGCTGCTGGCGCATTTCCGGCCTGCCGGCAATGGCGCTAAGTTCGTCGCGCTGCTGAACGACCCGGACGAAACGGTTCGCCTGACGGCGATGAAACTGTTGAGCAGCGGTCAGCATACCGCCTCTTTTTCCTGCTGGTCGCCGTTTGTCGCGGCGGACGACTTTCACGATCGGTCTCCGTCTGAGAAACGGGCGGTATTCCACGCAATGCGCCATACGACGGGAGACGAGGCGGTTCCCTTCTGGCAAAATTTGCTCATCGAATGGTCTTGGACCAATCGCAAGAAAAAGGAAGAACTCGCGTTGACGGCGATCGAAGCCTTGGCGAAGCTTGCCTCTCCCGCCGCCGTTGCCGCGCTTGAACTGGGACAGAAAAAGGGAGCGACGGCGGTGAAGCAGGCGTGCGAAGCCGCACTCGCCGCCGCGAACCGCCAGCAACGCGCCAAACCGCCTTCAATCGCCAGATCATAAGGAGCGCCCGTGACCCACATCCCTCCTCTTGCTTCATCCGCCGCAGACGACGCGCATGCGCATCCGATTCTTACGCACGAAGGATCCCTTGCGAACAAGATCGCCAGGGGATCGGAAGCGGGCGATATCTTGGACCAGCAATTGGCGATGCTGGGCATCCAATTGGTGACGCAACTCAATGTGCTGATCAAAACAGCCCGGATACATGGCCGCATGAATGCGGCGCTGGATAAACCGGTCGAAGCCATGCTGGTGCTGATCAAGACATTGGCCGCCGACCATCCGATCGTCCTACGTCTTCAGAACGACTTCCTTTTCCTCGGCGACAGCCACTTGAAGATGAGCTCGCAGCAGATGGCCGTATTTACGAGCATCATCGAATTTCTCAATAAATGGAAAGTCGGCGGCGTCTCGTTCTCTTCGGCGGTCGAATCCAAGGATCTTCGCGAATGGGCCTATCTCTTTGTCAGCCTCGACCCGGAAACCCATACCCTCGATCAATTGACCGAAGCGATGACCCTGGCGGCGGTGAACGGCATCGAATTAGAGGAACCGAGGATATTGCAGGTCAGACATCCCGGCGAGTACGCAACATCGGCAGGCGGCTCAGGCGGCCATCGTGAGACTCGGGAGGATGGGGCCCAGCAAGCCAAGGGCCGAGCCAGAAGCGGGTATGCTCATGCGGCCGCGGCCGTCGGAGACTTGACCCATACGGTCCGGCGCGGCGGCACCATCAGCTTCAAACAGGCCAAGCGGGCGATTCAAAATATCGTCGAACTCATGCTCCATGATGAAGCGGCAATGCTCGGCCTGACCAGTCTTCGATGCCATGACCAATACACGCACAATCATTCGGTCAATGTCTCGCTCTTATCGGTCGCCTTGGGAAACCGGGCCGGCTATCCGAAAGTCGAACTTGCCGACCTCGGTCTCGCCGCTTTGTTTCACGATATGGGGAAAAGCAGCATCCCGATCGATGTGCTGAACAAACCAGGCGAGTTCACGGAAGACGAATGGGCCGCCATGCGGAGCCATCCCACCCAGGGAGTGCTGGACCTCACCAAACTACGAGGGATTACCAGCCTGCCGGCACGGATGGCGGCCGCCTCCTTCGAGCATCATATGAACTGCGATTTCACCGGGTATCCCAAATTGTCAGTCCCGTGGAAAATCTCTTTGACCGGCCGGATTCTGATGATCGCCGATTGTTACGATGCAATGACATCTTCCCGGGTCTATCGCCGAGAGCCCATCCCGCCCGCCAAGGTCCTCAGCATGATGTTTTCCAAGAGCGGCGCGGCGTTTGATCCCGTTCTCCTGAAACTGTTCGTCAACTGCGTCGGTATCCTGCCGATCGGCACCTTAGTCCTGCTCGACTCGAATCAATTGGCCGTGGTGTTGAAGCCAGCCGCGGACAAAGTGAATGCCGAACGCCCGTTGGTGCGCGTGATCACCGATGCCGAGGGCAATGCGATCGAGGACGGGCCTGAACTGGATCTCGCCTCTCAGGACGATTTCGGAGCCTACCCCTACAGCATCGTCCGGCTGGTGGACAACACCGAATATCATTTCGACACCAGCCGGTATTTTGTCTGATCCTGTCCGGTTGGCCGCCTCGCTCACCGTTTGGCTTCTGGCGGCGGCCAATCCATTTCCGTGTGTCTGCCGCAATAAAAACAGGAAATGCGATACCGGGCTCTCCGGCGCGGATTCGGCAAAGAAGTAAACACAACCGGCGTCTCATCGAACGGG
>DASSBQ010000392.1:0-6110 GCA_035698625.1 Nitrospiraceae bacterium | reverse complement strand
GCAATGGGATGATGCCTCGTCCGGGCCGGGCGCGTCAGGACTGGAAGTGATTGCGGCCCTCTATGATGTGATCCCGAAACCTTTAGGCAAGGCGGTTCTGCCCTTGCTCAACCAGCAGGTCAGAAACCACCTCGCGCCATTTGAGCTCACGGCGCCGATCCGGGACATCTTCAGCGGCGAGAATACGCAGGGTCCCGTCTTTGCGTCCGGCATCGGCTTGCCGATGGACCGGGCATTGGAAACGCTGCAAATTGCGTTCAACACCTATCAGAAATTCGGTTCGTTGCTCCCAGTCCTGCTCACCGTGCGCTTCGTCAAAGGCACGAAGGCGCTGTTGGGTTTCACGAAGTTTCCGCAGACCTGTGTGCTGGAGGTGGATGCCCTCAATTCGCCGAAGACGCGACAGTTTGCGCAGAAACTATGGAAGACGCTTGATGACGCGGACATCCCCTTTACCATGCATTGGGGAAAGTTCAACACGTTCCTCAACAAGGCTCGCGTGCGGGAGATGTACGGCGAGAACGTGGACAAGTGGATCGCGAGCAGGGAGGCGCTGCTTGAAGATTCCAAGGTCCGGCAAGTGTTCACGAATGCGTTCTTGAAGTCCGTGGGGCTTGCGACGTGAAGCGGATAATGCGATGTTGCCCGGCGAGGCCGGCTGACGAGCCGCGGGTGCCAGCGACCTTATTCCCTTCATCGGCATCAGGCGGACATAAACGTCCGGTCTCCTGAAATGCACTAGGCTTCTCCTTCTCGACTCCGGTATAATTCCCCGTTCACTCGTGTCTCGAGATTCATTGTTCGTGTCGGCAAGTGTGCCGTCAACGGGTTGCCCCCTGGGTCGTTCTTTCTGGTGACCGATCACGCGAGATCGCTTCACGAGTCATGCTTCACGGTCCGGCGAATGGCGACTTGGTGCGGCTGGTTCATTTTCATATTCCGCTAGAGGAGTCTTCTAATGGCCGAAAAAGATGACAAGAAACGAGCGCTGGACCTAGCCTTGGCTCAGATTGAAAAGCAATATGGCAAGGGCGCCGTCATGAAGCTTGGGACCGCCGAGGCGACAGCCGACGTGCCGGCAATCTCGACCGGCTCGCTGGGGCTCGATATCGCTCTGGGAGTCGGCGGCTTTCCCCGTGGTCGTGTCATTGAAATTTTCGGCCCGGAGTCCTCCGGAAAAACCACCCTGACCCTGCATGCCATCGCCGAGGCGCAGAAAGCCGGAGGCGTGGCGGCGTTCATCGATGCGGAACATGCGCTCGACCTGAGCTATGCGAGAAAGCTCGGCGTCCAGACGGATGATCTGTTGGTCTCCCAGCCGGATACCGGAGAGCAGGCATTGGAGATCGCGGAGACGCTGGTCAGGAGCGGGGCTATCGATCTCATCGTGATCGATTCCGTCGCGGCGCTGGTGCCTCGCGCGGAGATCGAAGGTGAAATGGGCGACGCCCATATGGGGCTGCAGGCCCGGTTGATGTCCCAGGCATTGAGAAAGCTGACCGCCGCCATCGCCAAATCCCAGACGACGGTCATTTTTATCAACCAAATCAGGATGAAATTAGGCGTCATGTTCGGCAATCCCGAAACCACTACAGGCGGAAACGCCTTGAAGTTCTATTCATCCGTCCGGCTTGATATCCGTCGCATCGAGTCCATCAAAGAAGCCCAGGAAGTAACCGGCAACCGAGTGCGGGTCAAGGTGGTCAAGAACAAACTGGCCCCCCCGTTCAAACAGGCGGAGTTCGATGTGATGTTTGCCGAAGGGATTTCCAAGATGGGAGAACTGGTCGATCTCGGCGTCGAAAAGCGGATTCTTGATAAATCCGGCGCATGGTATTCCTACAAGAGCGATCGGCTGGGACAGGGACGCGAGGCGGTCAGGGATTTCCTGAAAACCAATCCGGCGGTGGCGCGGGAAATTGAGAATCGCTTGCGCGAGCAGGCCGGCTTGCCTGGTCGAGGGGCCGACAAGCGTTCCGAAGTCAAAGACGAGAAGCGCGTCGACGCAAAAGATGAAAAGCGAGCGGATAGCCGCCACGAAGAAAAGCGGCTTCATGGGGCTCGGGCATCAACTTCGTGAAGCGAGGTGCTGGTAATCCCGACGGGTCCGCTGAGAATTCCGTAAAGGTCCGCGATGACAAGGTCTTTCTCGACCTCACCGTCCGGTATTTGGCACGATCGGATAAATCGAAAATTGAGGTCGCACGCTATTTGGCTCGGCAAGGAGCATCCCGCGATGTGGCGAATGCCACTCTGCAACGATTGGAGCATCTGGGCTATCTGAACGAAGCGGCCCATGCACTGCGGTGGACCGAACGGCGATTGGCCCAACGGCCGTCGGGGCGGTTGCGAATGAGACAGGAACTGTTGCTTCGCGGGTTTTCCGATAAACTCACGGAGGAGACGATTCAAAAGATATATGCGACGGTTGATGAGCCCGAATTGGCCTTGCAAGCGCTCGCTCTACGCGGCGGCCGGCAGACCGTCCTCCAAAAAGGGCGGTTTCTGCAGGCACGCGGATTCTCGCGCGATACGATTGCCCGGGTCCTTCACATAGAGACCGAGGAATGATGAGGAGATGACACAGGACGCACACGAACTCAGGCGGGCGTTCATTCGCTATTTCGAAAAGCACGGGCACAAAGCCGTGCCGAGCGCGCCGCTTATTCCCCAGGCGGATCCGACGCTGTTGTTCACGAACGCCGGCATGAATCAGTTCAAACGAGTCTTCTTGGGCGAGGAGACGCGTCCGTACAGTCGCGCCGTGACGGTGCAGAAGTGTCTGCGGGCCGGCGGCAAGCATAATGACCTGGAGAACGTCGGGTATACGAGCCGGCACCATACCTTTTTCGAGATGCTCGGCAATTTCTCGTTCGGCGACTATTTCAAGGAAGACGCCATTCGATTCGGTTGGGAATTCCTCACCTCGACAGTGGGTTTGGCAAAAGAGCGGATGTGGGTGACGATCTTTCGCGAGGATGATCAGGCGTATGAATTATGGGAGAAGATCGGCGTGCCGGCCTCGCGCATCATGCGGTGCGGCGAAAAGGATAATTTTTGGCAGATGGCGGACACGGGACCGTGCGGACCATGCTCGGAGATTCATTTCGACCAAGGACCATCCGTGCCGGGAGACGCGACGCCGAACGGGGAGGGCGATCGGGTCATCGAGATTTGGAACCTGGTTTTTATGCAGTACAATCGCGATGCGTCAGGGATGCTGCATCCGTTACCGAAGCCCAGCATCGATACCGGCATGGGGCTGGAGCGATTGGCGGCGGTGGCCCAGGGAAAGTTCAGTAACTACGAAACGGATTTGTTTATGCCGCTGCTGGCCGCGATCGGACACCGGGCGGGCCTCCGGTATGGCGAAAAGGAAACGCCCGATCGTTCGATGCGGGTCGTGGCGGATCATCTTCGGGCCATCACTTTCCTCATGGCCGATGGAGTCTTGCCGTCAAACGAGGGGCGTGGGTACGTGTTGCGCCGCATTCTTCGTCGGGCCGCGAGGCATGGCCGACTGCTGGGGATCGTTGATCCATTCCTGTATGAATTGACGGGGACGGTAGTGGCCGAGATGGCGTCCGCCTATCCGGATCTCCGAGCGGCTGCAGAGACGGTGACGGAAGCCACGAGAGGCGAAGAAGAGCGATTCATTGCAACGCTTGATCAAGGTCTCCCCATCCTCAACGAGATGATTGAGAAGACCCGCGGCGCGGGCGGGAAAGTGCTGTCCGGAGCCGATGTCTTCAAACTATATGACACGTATGGCTTTCCCCTCGATTTGGTGGCCGAAGCCTGTCGCGAGCAAGGGATCGGCTTGGATGAGGCGGGATTTAACGATGCGATCGAGGAGCAGCGCAACCGCGCGCGCAGAACCGCTGCCTTTGAGGCGGAAACCGCCCGCCCTGTCGTCAGCGATCTTGCGGCTCGCGTGGGGCAGACGCAATTCGTCGGCTATGAACGGCTCGAAGCGGAAAGTGTGGTGCAAGCCATTCTAAAAGGGGATCGGCTGGTCAAAGAGGCGCATGAGGGCGACGAAGTAGAGATGGTCTTGAGCGTCACTCCATTCTATGCGGAGGGCGGCGGACAGGTCGGGGACCAGGGCATGCTCGTCGGCTCGGACGGTCGCATGGAGATTCGTGAAACAACCAGGCCTGTGCCGACATTAATCTTGCACAAGGGACAGATGCGATCCGGATCCATTCGGGAAAGAGAACGCCTTCTCTTGACGGTGAATCCGCAGACCAGGCAGGCGGCCGCGCGGAATCATACAGCCACCCATTTGGTGCATGCGGCCTTGCGTGATCTTCTCGGTCCCCATGTGAAACAGTACGGTTCCCTGGTCGCCCCGAATCGCCTGCGCTTCGACTTCGCCCATTTTCGGCCCCTGTCCTCCCTGGACATCGATGAAATCGAATCGGTCGTCAACACGCAGATCCGTCGTGACGATGAGGTGAAGACCGACGTGATGGGAGTGCAAGAGGCCGTTGCCGCCGGAGCGCTTGCTTTTTTCGGCGATAAGTACGGAGATGAGGTTCGAGTTGTCAGCATTGACTCCTTCAGCAAGGAATTATGCGGCGGCACGCATTGCCGGCATACCGGCGAGATCGGACTGTTCCGCGTCGTCTCGGAGACCGGAGTGGCGGCCGGCGTCAGGAGGATTGAATGCCTGACGGGAAGCGGCGCTCTGGAGTCGCTGAAGCGCCTCGAAGCGGATGTGAGGGAGTTGTCGGATGTGCTCAAGGTCGGTCCTTCCGAACTCGTTGCCCGAACCAAGAAACTGACGAACCAATTGAGGGAGAAGGAACGTGAACTCGAAGAGCTGAAGCTGCGGATGGCCAGCAGGTCGACGGCGGATGCGCAGGCGCGGACCGTCCGAGGCGTTTCGGTGCATGCGCAGCAGGTCGATGGATTGGACATCAACGGCATGCGCGCGCTCGGTGATCAGCTGCGTGATAAATTACGCAGCGGTGTCGTCGCGCTCGGCGCGGTCAATGAGGGAAAAGTGTCGCTCTTGGTACTTGTGACCAAGGATCTTATCCCGAGTCTCAAGGCGGGAGACTTAATCAAACCGATGGCGGCGGAAGTCGGGGGGACGGGCGGGGGCCGTCCGGAGATGGCGCAGGCTGGCGGCAAGAATCCTGAAGGCCTCGGAGCCGCGCTGGAAAAAGTCTTTGCACTGGTTGAAGAACGGTTGGAGCGGTAGACTCATGCAAGGCACACGGATCTTGGCCCTGGATCACGGGACGAAGCGGATCGGCGTCGCGCTCAGCGACGAGCTCGGGTGGACGGGGCAGCCGTTGGAGACGTACGAGCGGCGCACGCTGGAAGCGGATCTTCAGCATATCGCTCGTCTGGTGCGCGACCATAATGTCTCGGAAGTCGTCGTCGGACTGCCTCTTCGTCTGAACGGCGAGATCGGACCAGCGGCTCAGTCGGTGCAGGCATTTGTGAGGCGTCTGGAAGCAGTCTTGACCGTTCCGGTGGTGACCTGGGACGAACGGATGACCACCAGGTCGGCGGAAGACCTGCTCATCGCCGCTGATGTCAGTCGAAAAAAGAGGAAAGGTACCGTCGATCGTATCGCAGCGGCGATCCTTCTGCAGAGTTATCTTGAGAGCCGCTCCAAACCGGCCGAGACGCCGGGTGGCTCCGACGAAGGACCGGCGCAGACCGGCGAAGAACAGGCTCTGAATTCTGTCGAGGATGCGGATGAAGAATCGACCTCTTCTATGGCTTCTGGTGTTTCTATGCCTTGCCGGCATGGTGGGCTACCAGGTTCTTCGATGGGCCCAACGTCCGGTTGTTAGCCCGGCACAACAGCCTCCCGTTCAAATCGTTGTCATCCCCGAGGGTAGTTCCTATCAACAGGTCGCGAGCTTATTGAAACGCGAGCATCTCATTAGGAGCCGGGCGGGCTTCATCTTGCTCGGCAAATCGAAAGCGGCCGATCGAAAGATTCATCCGGGAGAATATGAACTGAACGCCGCCATGTCGGCGGAACAGATTCTGACCAAATTGCTCACAGGACGCGTGCTTCTGCATCCCATCACGATCCCGGAAGGCTTTACAATGGCCCAAATCGGGCAATTGCTGGGACAGTTGAA
>DASSBQ010000391.1:0-6060 GCA_035698625.1 Nitrospiraceae bacterium | reverse complement strand
CGATCAACTTGCCGGCGGGAATGCGTTTCGCCAGCCGTTGCGTGATTCCCAGGTCGGTCGAGAAGGTGTGGAGGTCCCGGTTGTTGATTCCGATCAGCCGAACGTCGGGCAGCCATTCCAGCACGGTATCCAATTCGCGTTCATGATGCGTTTCCACCAACACGTCCAGCGCCAGCTCCTTGGCCAACGCAAAGAAGTCGATCAACTGGCGCTTTTCCAAGGCCGCCACAATCAAGAGGACCGCGTCCGCTCCGTTGGCTCTAGCCTCGTAAAATTGAACCTCCCCGGCCATAAACTCCTTATTGAGAACCGGCAGCCCGACTTTCTGTTTCACCGCGGCAAGATGCTCAAGGCTTCCTTGAAAGAAGTCGTGGTCCGTCAATACGGAGACCGCCGTCGCCCCGTGCTTTCGATAGGCGGTTGCAATCGCGACGGCATCAAACCGGTCCGCGAATTCCGGCCTGAGCAAGCCCAGGCTGGGCGAGGCCTTCTTCACTTCCGCGATCAAGGCCGGTCTCAGAGGAGTGTGCATCGCGTCGAGCGCGACGGCGAAGTCGAGCGGTGTGAAGGCATCGAGGATTCTGGTTTTTAATTCCGCCAGATAGCGGCGGCTCTGCTTATGCCGCAACTCCGCCTTCTTATGTTCAAGAATCCGTTGAAGAATCACGCCGTCCCTCGATTGGTGAAGGCGATGAGCTGCTCCATTTTCTCCATGGCCGCGCCGGAATCGATGATGCGGCAGGCCAGCTGATACCCTTCCTGCAGGGTCTTCACCTTTTTGGCCGCGACAAAGGCCGGAGCTGCGTTCAAGCAGACGACATCGCGCCGCGGCCCCTTCCTGCCGCGCAAGATGTCACGCACGATCCTGGCATTGTCATCGGGCGTGCCGCCGGCCAACTCTTTTGGGTGGGCGCGGGGAATGGCAAAATCTTGCGGGTCGATCCAATAGCTCGACACGACGCCTGCCTTGCCTTCCGATATCCTGGTACGTTCCGTGACGGTCATTTCGTCCAACCCGTCCAAGCCGTGAACGATGAAACAATGTTGCGACCCGAGATGCACCAGCACTTTAGCCAGGAGTTCGGTGAGATTGCCGTCGAACACTCCCAGCACTTGAACGGTCGCGCCTGCCGGATTGGTAAGCGGGCCCAGAATATTAAGCAGCGTCCGGATGCCCAGCTCTTGCCTTACGCCGGCGCAATGCTTCATCGCGCTGTGGTATAGCGGCGCGAACAGAAAGCCGATTCCGACTTCATTGACGCAGTCGGCCACACGCTCCGCCGGCAGGTCGAACTTGACCCCCAAGGCGGCCAGCACGTCGGCGCTTCCGCATTTCGATGAGACCGACCGGTTCCCATGCTTGGCGACCGTGATGCCGCCGCCGGCTATGACAAAAGCCGTCGTTGATGAAATGTTGAACGTGTGCGCGTAATCCCCGCCGGTCCCGCAGGTGTCGACGACCAACGGGTCCGCTACTCTGATCTTTACGGCGCGGGTTCTCATTGCCCGAACGGAGCCGGCGATCTCTTCGACGGTTTCGCCTTTCATGCGAAGTCCCATCAAATAAGCGGCGATCTGAGCGGGCGGAACAGCGCCCTCCATGATCTCCGACATCGCCTCTTCCGCCTCTTTTTCAGTAAGGCTGATCCGGTCGGCGAGTTTCGCGATAGCATCTTTGATCATGTTAAGAGAGGAGCTGATGGCTTATAGCTGAGAGCATATGACATGAACCAGAAACCTACAGGCTTATTGTTATTGGACAGGTGTTCTATTGTTCTACGAGTGCTATCGATCATCGCCACAGATTCCGGCTTGCTATGCGCCATAAGTTATTCGCTACAGTTTCAGGAAGTTTCGCAAGAGGTCTTTTCCCGCGGTCGTGAGGATGGATTCCGGATGAAATTGCACGCCCTCAATACCCAAAGCCGTATGCCGCATGCCCATGATCTCGCCTTCCGCCGTCTCGGCCGAAATTTCAAAACAGGCCGGCAGATCCCGCCGATTCACGAGCAGCGAATGATACCGCGTCGCCTCGAAGGGATCGGGCAGGTTCGCAAAAATTGTCCGATTATCGTGCCGGATCATCGAAGTCTTGCCATGCATCAGCCGCTCGGCGCGGATCACTTCGCCGCCGAAGGCCACGGCCAGAGACTGATGCCCCAGGCAGACGCCCAGCAACGGCAGCCGTCCTCCAAAATGTCGGATGGCGTCGACCGACACGCCCGCCTCCTTGGGCGTGCAAGGACCGGGTGAAATGACAATGCGGGTTGGCTTCAGATCTTCGATCTGGTCGATCGTGATCTTGTCGTTCCGGCAGACCCGAACGTCCTCCCCCAGTTCGCCAAAATATTGAACCAGGTTATAGGTAAAGGAGTCGTAATTATCGATCATCAACAACATGGGGATATCTCGCGCCAAAAGTCTGACCTGCTGACTTGACGATCTGGCGAAGTCTTTATTTCACGAATCACACAATCACGAAATCGTCCTTTATCCCGTTTTACACTTCAGGAGAGACGCGTCCCGTCATTCCAGCCCCTGCTCCGCCAATTCGATTGCTTTCATCATGGCCCTGGCTTTGTTGCATGTCTCTTCATATTCATGCTCGGGATTCGAATCGGCCACAATGCCGGCTCCGGCTTGGATGTAGGCCTGCCGTCCCTTGATTACGATCGTGCGGATGTTGATGCACATGTCCATGTTGCCCGAGAAGCCGAAGTACCCGACGGCGCCGGCGTAAGGGCCTCGCCTCGCCGGTTCCAATTCCTCGATAATCTCCATGGCGCGAATCTTGGGCGCTCCGGACACCGTGCCCGCGGGGAAACAGGCGCGAAGGACATCGTAGACGGTTTTGTCCTGATCGAGATCTCCCGTCACTTGGGACGTGATGTGCATCACGTGGGAATAGCGTTCCACTTGCATGAACGTTTCGACCTGGACCGATCCTTTTCGCGCGACCCGGCCCACATCGTTACGCCCGAGATCCACCAGCATGACATGCTCGGCCCGCTCCTTATCGTCGGCAAGCAGCCGGCGCGCCAACTGTTGGTCTTCTTCCGGCGTGCCGCCGCGCCGCCTCGTCCCGGCAATGGGACGAAGACTGATCTTTCCGTCTTCGCAACGAACCAACGTTTCCGGCGACGACCCGACCAGTTCGGCTCCGGCTATCCGCAGGTAATACATGTAGGGTGATGGATTGATCACCCGCAACGCTCGATACAGCTGAAACGGCGTGGTGTGGATCTGGGTCTGCCAGCGCTGAGACAACACGGCTTGCACGACATCCCCTGATCGAATGTATTCCTTGGTCCTGATCACCATTTTCTCGAAATCGGCTTGGTTCATGTTCGACGTGAACGTGATCGGCTTGCGCCGCTGCTTTGAGCCGGCCCGACGCAGCGGCCGCTTGAGCCGGGCAATCATGCCTTCGATCCGGTCGGTCGCTTCGTTGTATGCCGTGCGAATATCCCGATCCTTCGTGGAGGAAATGTGCGCATTGGCGACCACCTTGATCTTTTTGGCGACATTATCGAAGATCAGCAGCGTGTCGGTCAGGAGAAAGGCGCAATCCGGCAGGCCGAGGCTGTCCTTCCGCAGGGCGGGCAAATCTTCGAACGTCCTGACCGTATCGTAGCTGAAATAGCCGACCGCCCCGCCGACGAACCGCGGCATGCCTGGAACCGCGACCGGGCGATAGTCCTGCATCAGCTCGCGAAGCCGCTCCAGCGGATTTCCATGAGCCGGAATCCGACGGCTTGTGCTTCCGCGCGTGAGCACGAGATCGCCGCGCTCTTCGTGGACCATCGCAGGCGAACCGCTTCCCAGGAATGAATATCTCGCCCAATTCTCCCCGCCTTCGACACTTTCCAGCAGGTATGCGGACGGGCCATGGTCGATCTTGGCAAACGCCGACACCGGTGTCTCATAGTCCGCCAAGATCTCGCGATACAGCGGGATGAGATTGCCGTCTTTGGCCAGCGACTTGAAGTCGTGGAGCGTAAGAGAGTACGAACGCTGATTCATACCGGCGATGCCTCAGGGCTGCGCGATGATGAGTTTCTGACCCACCTCGATGGTATCGCTGAGCAAATTATTCCATTTGCGCAACTTTTCCACCGAGACATGATACTTACGGCCGATTCGAAACAGCGTCTCGCCCGGTTGAACGGTATGGAGGCTCTCGACCGACAAGTCCGGGGCTAAGTCCGGCGGTATTTCGGCTGCGAGCCCGGGGGCTCCTTTGATCGCCTCATCGAGAGGCGGTTCCTCAAAGCCTTCAAGCGACGACTTTGGCATGCCCAACGGCTCAGGCCGTTCAGCCTTCCGGGACTTGGAGGGAGCGGTCATTCGTTTCATGTCTTCGCGCGCTTTGCGTTCCAGCATCGCCGCTTCTTTCATCGCTTCGGCCTCTTCCTGAATCTGAGCCGCCTGCTGTCTGACCGCATCGACCTGGGCGCCCAATTCGCGATTGCGCGCCTCCATTTCCGCCAATTCTCGTTTGGCCCGTTTCACCTCGCTGTCCAATTCGGCCGTCCGCTTCTCTTCCTGCGCGAGCAACCGTTGAAAATTGAGGCTGCGGGCCTTCTCGGCCTCGTACTTCTCGGACATGACGCATCCGGTCGATAACAGGATGCTCATGAGCGCAATGGACACCTGCGGTGCCATCGTGACAATCCTGTGCTGCGGCCCCTGTTTCATTATGACTGTGCCTCCTTCCTGCAACATCCTTCTTCCCGCCCGGCGATTCCCGAGAGCCGGGCAAGCGGCGATCCGCGCATTCGCTCCTGACGAGGAAGGTAGAATAGTGGCCAACGAGGCGAATGTCAAAGCGAAAGCCCGCGCCGGGTTTGACCGCTTCCCCGCCCCTATGCTACGGTCCGAACAGCATCGATCGCTGTCATTCTACTGAACTCCATCGGCCCGAAACCATGAGCGAGTCCGTTAGAATCTCCGCCTCCAAGACGCTGCTGGTGGACGGCGTGACCCTTCATCTGGCGACGCCGATGACGGCTGCGCAGGAATGGATCGGCGACCGCGAGGTTCTCAAGCAGTTGCTGGCCTGTTGGCTCGTGATCGATGAGAAGGACCTTCCGCTCTCGCCGCGCATCACCGGCCAGCCCGGCATCGGCAAGACGACTCTGGCGATGACCGGCGCAAGCGAACGCCGACAGGACCTCTATATCTATCAATGCACGGCGGACACGCGCCCCGAGGACCTGCTGATTACTCCGGTTCTCGCGGAATCCGGCACGATCTCTTACCATGCCTCTCCGTTGGTCACGGCGATTCTCACCGGCGCGGTCTGTGTTCTCGATGAAGGCAATCGCATGAATGAAAAGAGCTGGGCTTCATTGGCCTCCTTGCTCGATCACCGGCGGTGCGTGGAATCGATCGTTGCCGGTATTCTCATCAAGGCCCATCCGGATTTTCGTTGTTGCGTGACCATGAATGAAGATGCTTCGACGTATGAAGTTCCCGATTATATCCTGTCCCGGCTCCAGCCGACCTTGAACGTCGGTTTTCCGAAGCGCAACGATGAACTGGCGATTCTGCGCTATCATTTGCCGTTCGCGCCGGCGGATCTTCTGACTCTCACGGTCGAGTTTCTGCAGGAAGCCCACCAACTCAATCTGGAATACTCCGTACGGGACGGCATTCACCTCTTGCAATATGCGCTGAAACGTCGCGCGCAGGATCCCGACCACCCGCTCGCCAAAGATGAAGCCTGGCGGGAAGCGCTGATCAAGGTCTTGGGGGAAGAAGCGCTTGATTTGCAATCTTTGTCTCAGCGGCGAAAACGGGCGCTCGGCGATCAACCCCTTCCGCAAGGCATGGGCGACTTTTTTTTCGAAAGCGACGATCCTCTCCATCCGGGCCGCTAAAAATGGGCTCCCCGTCTCCGAACATTGACGCCGTCTTTCGCCTGTCCCCGCACATCCATGTCCTGCCGATCCTCCATGGGACCGGCGATGTGGCGCAAGAAGTCCGGGAATTTCTCATCAGTCGCCCGGTGGACTGTCTAGCCGTGCCTCTTCCCCCTTCCTTCGAGGCCGCTGTCGA
>DASSBQ010000390.1:0-7490 GCA_035698625.1 Nitrospiraceae bacterium | reverse complement strand
ATTCGGATCCCAAGCATCTGCCGACCGCCGTCGTCCTCGCCGATCGCGGCATGCACGGCCGAACCTTGCTCTACGCGATTCAGAACAGCGGCTACTTTGAATTGGTCCGGCTGGTCGACACCGAAGCGGAGGGGCATGACTTGCTGGCCCGCGGGGAAGTCCAATTCGTCGTGAACATTCCCGTCAGCTTCACACGGGATCTCTTGCGCGGGGATCGGCCGGCTGTGCTGGTCGAAGCGGACGCCACGGACCCCGGCGCGACAAGCAACGCTATCGGATCCTTGAATGTGCTGCTCACGACCGCCTTGATGAATGACTTGAAAGGCCCGCTCGCATTTCTCGCCGGCTCCGCTCCTCCGATCGACCTGCGCATTCATGCCAAGTACAATCCGGAGGCCATCACGCAATACAACATCGTGCCGGGATTGATGGGAGTGGTGTTGACGATGACCATGGTGGTCATTACCGGCCTTGCGATTACGCGGGAGCGCGAACGCGGCACCATGGAAAACCTCTTGTCCATGCCGACCCGTCCGCTTGAAGTGATGGTCGGGAAAATCGTGCCCTACATCCTCGTGGGCTATATTCAATTGAGCCTTATCCTTCTTGCCTCGCGGACGCTCTTCCATGTGCCGATGATCGGCAGTCTCAGTCTGCTTCTCGTGGTCTCGCTGCTCTTCATCGCAGCCAACCTCGCCGTGGGGCTGACGTTCTCAACTGTGGCGCAGAATCAACTCCAGGCGATGCAGATGTCGTTCTTCTTCTTTCTGCCCTCGCTACTCTTGTCGGGATTCATGTTTCCGTTTCGCGGCATGCCGGCCTGGGCTCAAGCCCTCGGCGAAGTCTTCCCGCTTACCCATTATCTGCGCATCGTCCGCGGCATCCTGCTCAAAGGCAACGGCTTGGAAGATGCCGTGCTGCAGATGTGGCAAATCGCGCTGTTCACCGTGGTGGTCCTGACCATCGGCGTGATGCGCTATCGTCAAACGCTGGATTGAGACGGACGTCGCACTCGCTACTTCTTTGAAGCGTCCCATTGCATGGAGAAGAGCCTGCGAGAGAGGAATGACCCGCCAGCGCGGGGGATGCATTTCAGATGGCGGCCATGGAACCGGCCGGTACGGCGAGCTCAGGGACAGCGCCCTGGAGCTCTTTGCATGACTCGCCGACCATTTCAAGCGGGAATGGTTCTCGCCTGATTTCCTTGCCGCTCTTCGTGCGGTAGACCAACTCCCCCGTATCGAAGTCGTATTCCGGGATGTCGGGATTCTCCCAGCGCTTCATGAAATATTGGGAGAACAGGGTGTAGAGCCCGTGATTTTTAAGATTATATTGGAACACGTATTCAGGCACGCTCTTCACATCGATGCCGGTATGATAGTGCTGCAACCAGAGATAGTCGCCGAGGATGACCATCTTCACGTGCGGGCGGTCGGAGTACAGCTTGAGCTTCAACACCTTGCCCGCCGCTCTGAGTCTTCTGAACAATCTCACGGTCTCGCACAGCTCTTCTTGAAAGCGCGGCGGCGGCGCGCCGGCTTGCACGAGAGAACGGGCGCGTAGCTTGGCCTCTTCGCTGTAGGGATTCATCAACATGATGTTGGCTTGCAGGGACTTTTCGAGAATCGCGTGCAATTCCCCTTCGTTGTCGACAAAGGTGCCATAGCCCGTGGATCCGATTGCAAGAATCGTCCGGCCCAGCCCATGCCGTTCCCGCAATTCGTGAATTTTCCTCTCCGCCTGGCGATTGTGATAGGGAAAGAACGACACGAGGCCCGCTTCCATCGCAATGCGCGTCAGTTTGCGATCGCTGATACTCCGGCCGATAAAGTTGAACATCACGATCAGCGTCACCGCGACGGTCACTTCCAAGGACAGCAGGAACATATGGTCATGTTCCAACCTGGACCATTGGGCCAGAAACGCTTTGGCAATGGTCGGCAATGACCAGGCAATGCCGGTGCTGAGCGTAATGACCATAATATGAAACCACAACCACGAGCTGGATCGGATCGCATCCCGCAACCCGGTCAATGTCTCCCTCATCATCCTAGTCCTTTCTCCCGGCTCATCGCTCCTGGATCCCTCTGGCATGAAGCAGTTCTTTCCATAGGGTCCGGTCGAATCTGGCAACTCTTGTGCCATCGCCCTTATACAGTCGCATCTGAGATTTGACAAGGATTTCAGAGGAATGCGCGGGCCGGGCTGAGATGAGAGTGCTCACTTCTGTCCGGCTCATGACAGAATCGTCCATAGGATAAGGGAACTGTGCCATCGACTCCAAGATATCGAGATGGTGTTACGAGCCGCTCAATCGCAGGAGAAAGGCAGGTTAATTTCAGAATTTCTGTTCAATCATTCTGCTGCCTGGGCGCCAGAAGCCCCCGCGGAGTGGTGGGGAGATAGTTTGGATCGATCCGACTTTCCCAGGCTCCGTCGTGATTGGAACTGAGTCCCCATCCCCGCATGTACATCAATCCCAGGATCGGTTCGCCGGTGCCGTGGGCCGCTGCATTTCTCCAACCGATCACCCGCCCGACGACCGTCATGCGCGCCCAATGTTGATACTGTGGAGGGAATTCTGAACGGTTCGTGACCGCCACCCAATACGTGCTGCCTTCATGACTTGCAGGGTCGCGAGGCAGATGGGGTTTATAGTCCTTATCAAGCGGACGGTTGCGGAGGCGCAGCCAGACATGCCCGTCATGCTCTTCTTCGCTGAGTTTGGTTCCTCCCAAGATTACAACCTTCCCTTGATATTGATTCGGATGATCGGTCAGTTCCGTCAACGTCACGCCGGGCTCCGCTTGATTGAGATAGGTTCGGGGCACCGAGCTGCATCCGATCATGCCTCCCATGCTGCATATCAATACAAGCAGCACCATCCTGCGCCAGACGCGGCATTTCCGATAGGTCGCGCTCACAAGGTCGTTCCTTTCGTCACGGAATCATAGGGCCGCTTTGCATACCGCCCTCTTGAACGGTCCGCAAGGGAGCGCATCCTACCGGTAAAAATAAAAAGGTGCAAATGGAGTATTGAAGGCCAACGGCCATTCAGCCGGCATACGCCGAGCCAATGGACGCGCTAGGGACTACTCTGCAGGACGGTTCCGCCGACTCATGATCCAAGTGTTGTTCGCCGAACGGCCGCTGGAGAGAGAACTCACGGCGGATTCACGGCCTTGTCAGAAGCAGGTTGGTACGCCTTGAAGCGCGCCATGGCCTCGGCAAGACGTCCGTTCAAATTCTTGGCCCTCGGACTATCCGGCCCTTCCAGTCGTTTGTACAAGGCGATCGCGCCTCGCGGATCATAGCCTGCCTCGGCGCTCAACAGCATGCCGACATAGTCCGCTTCCTCTCGCTGGGTTTTCCGCCAGGCCTTTTCCAGTTCCTCGGATGTCGATGGCTTGGCCAGTCCCAAGTCAGACCCCGTCCTTGCCGTCTGTTTCATGAAATTTCGGCTGATTCCTTCCGCCTGGTGTCGCGTCAATACTTTGGCCACAAGATGTCCAACGGCCGCGGCCAGTTGATCATCGGTTTCGGCACCGGCAACCAGTGCCGTATACAGGACGATTTTTCCGCCTGGAAAGGCAAGGCCTGTCATCTTCCGGTCATCGCGAATGATCACGTGCTCCCATGGGAGGTCCTTGGCGACATCGCCGAACTGCGATTGTTTGGCCGCATCGACCAGTCGAATAAACACGCGGAGCACACGATCGCGGATTTCCGGATCATGGGACACGATGATATCGGAGGCGCCGAGAAACTGCTGAAAGGCCTTGATTCCCGATTGAACTTCGTGGGACTGGGCTCTCGCCGTCGATTCGGCACGATACCGATCGGCATGGCTTGCGCAGCCGGCGGGATTCGCGAGGACCGCACAAAGGACCGTGAGGATTCTTACTGTCATCGCTATGGATTCGGAGCCGTCACAATGCAGCAGGCTAGCGAGGAGACAGGGAAAGTTCAAGGCCGTTCCACAAACTTACGTTGGGTTAATCCGACAGTGGTTTCAAATCCCTCTTGGTCCAATACAGCGGCAATGCTGTCTTTACTTCGGATAAGAAAAGATTGCATGATCTGGCGGTTCGGGCTCGAAAGTCGGCGGCTTTACGCAACTCGACTGCCGCGCAGCCGTCCAGGTCGGTCATTCGTTCCACGCACCGAAGGGCGTAAGCGGCGATCCGTCGACATAGACGCGGCGAATTGTATCAGGAAGCGTCAGACAGCAGCACATCATGACGTGTGAAGATGTTTGCGCTTGGTAGACCAAATACCAAATCCACCGCGGTGGTCATCACCGGCGCTTCGACCGGAATCGGCGCCGCCTGCGCGCTGGCCCTGGACAAACTGGGGCATCGAGTCTTTGCCGGGATACGCGATCAGGCGGACGGGGCGATGCTGACTGCGTCGGCCAGCCCGCGTCTGATGCCGGTCGGACTCGACGTGACCGACCCCGCATCGATCGCCGCGGCGGTCCATACGGTTAAGGCCATGGTCGGCGAACAAGGCTTAGGCGGTCTGGTGAACAATGCCGGGATCGCGGTGGCCGGTCCGATTGAAGCCTTGCCGGTCGCGGAATGGCGGCGGCAATTCGCGGTGAATATCTTCGGCCTGGTCGCGGTCACGCAAGCATTTCTACCCCTCTTGCGGCAAGGGCATGGCCGCGTCATCAATATGGGATCGATGTCCGGGCGTGCCGCCGTGCCTTACATGGCGCCCTACTCCGCCTCCAAACATGCATTGGCCGGGCTGACGGCGTCCCTGCGTATCGAGCTCCAGCCGTGGGGTATCCATGTGGCCTTGATTGAGCCCGGCGCCATTGCCACGCCCATTTGGGGTAAGGCGAGAAAAGAGGTTGACGCCTGGGATTCGGGATGGAGCCGAGAGATGAAAGCGCTGTACGGAAGCTCATTCAGCAAGGTCAAGGAAGCAGCATCCAAGATCGGCGCGCAAGCGCCTTCCCCCGGAATCGTCGCGGATGCCGTCATTCATGCTTTGCGCTCGCGATCTCCCAAGACACGGTACTTGGTCGGCCGCGACGCCAGAATCCGAGCCATTCTCGTCACCCTGCTGCCGGACCGCTTTCACGATTGGCTCCTCCGTAAAGCGATCGGGCTACGATCGCAAGAAGAGTAAAAGCACGGCGGACGAAAAGAGTGTTTCGGCGGTTGGCGAACGGCGCGCGGTTCAGCCGCGTCATGATGCGCTGTCTCGCGATTACTCTTCAGATGATTGTGTATGTCCAATGGGCCACTATAAGGCTGCGATGAAGCATCGCAAGGCCGTCGCCCATCGATGTTGTACTGCCGCTGATTGACAAACTTCGCCATGACGCCGAGCCTCACCGCGCATCCGTTCCATCCGCCGGGTATTAGGGCGAAAGGAGTCTGGTGGCAGGAAACTGACCGCGCTCGCATCTTGACTTCGGCGATTCTCCATTGGACTATGTGCGGGCTCCGGCGTCATTCACCCATGACACTCAGCACTTCGAGGTCCTATGCACATTGATATCTCATTCGGTCGTCTCCTGCGCCGTTTTTTGCCCTGCATCCTGATCGCATTGGTGCTGCCCGGCTGCGATACCATCTATCTGGGCGCGATGGAAAAGATGGGCTATGCGAAACGCGACATCCTGAGCAGCCGCGTCAAGGCTGCGCGTGATGCCCAGGAAGAGGCCAAGCAGGAGATCCAGAGCGCTCTTGAGGAATTCGGCAAGGTCGTGAACTTTTCAGGAGGGGACCTGGAGGCGACGTACAAGAAGTTAAACGGCGAGTTGGAATCGAGCGAGGAACGGGCGGAGGCCGTTCGGAAGCGGATCGACGACGTCGAATCCGTGGGCGACGCCCTGTTCAATGAATGGAAGAAGGAGCTGGATCAGTACTCCAGCAAGAGCCTGCGTCAAAAAAGCGAGGCCAAGTATACACAGACCAAGTCGCGATACGGTGAGATGCTCGCCGCGATGAAGAAGGCCGAGAAGCGCATCGATCCCGTGCTGCGGCCGTTGCGTGACCAAGTGCTCTACCTCAAGCACAACCTGAACGCCCAGGCCCTGTCATCGCTGAAGGGTGAACTGGTCAAGGTGGATGCGCAGGTCGATCAACTCGTCAAGGATATGAACCGCTCCATCGCGGAGGCCGACAAATTTATCCAGGGACTTGAAAAGGAGGAGGCGTAGGCGGCTGACGGCGGGAAAGGTGCGTCTCGGGGAGATCGACTGCTCCGCAGTCGGTGGGTGGGCGGGTGACATAAATCCGCCGAGGAAAAGGGCGGGTGACATAGTGCGTGGTTCGGTCACGCCATGATGCGCTGAATTGCAATTCCTCCTTAGACTCTTCTTTATCCGATGGGCGACTCTAAGGCTGCGATGGAGCATCGCAAGGGCCGTCGCCCATCAATATTTAGCCGCCCTGACCCGCGACTTCCGCCATGGCGGCGAGCCTCACCGCGCATCCGTTCCATCCGCACAATGAAAGACAGGTGTAAGAAATAAGGTGTGTCCGTCATTCCCGCGGAAGCGGGAATCCAGACTAATTCTGCATCGAGTAAAACGCTTAGGGTTAGTCTATGTCCTGGGCAAGACGGAAACCAATATCGTTGATCCGGATAACAGCATGAAGCCTGTTGCGGTTTGATGAACGCAGAAATTCCGGTTCATTAGCCCAAGAACCACCTCGGATCACATGGCGACTACACTGGCCTCCATCCGCATGAAGCCAAGCCGATCCATCCGTCGGTGCGCCTCTATAATCACCATGCCAACAATCCTGAACCCATTCCCATACATTTCCACTCATGTCATACAGCCCAAGACCATTAGGTTTCTTGTTACCAACCGGTGCCGTGCGAGCATTCGAGTTTCCCAGGTGCACCGCATACTCATCTAACTGCTTCTCATCAGAAGTCCCAGCCCAGATATCCTGTTTCTCTCCGCTTTGAGCCGCATATTCCCATTCGGCTTCTGTCGGAAGTCGATATCGTTTTCCGGTGCTTCGCGATAACCACTTTGCATATTCTTCGGCTTCTTCCCAAGATACATTGACCACCGGCCTGTTACGACGTCCCCACCCATAATCACTGAGCCAAGTGCGCCCGCTCGCAATGGCAAATCGATCATACTCCTCAAAGGTGACCTCAAATTTCGCAATCGCAAACGGTTTGATCGTAACAATGTGCACGGGCTGTTCTTCTGGACCACCTCGCCTATGCATATCGCCTTGAGGAAAGGGGCCGGCGGGGACGAGTTGCATCGCGGGCTCCATATGGATGCTCATAAAGAACGACTGGATCTTCAGCCCAGCTTGGTGAAAGCTATAGTCTGTCCACCACAATTCCGCAATCAGTAAAAGCAGGAGGCCGTAACCTATGGCGCTAGCACAACGCCGAAGCATCTGGCGCGTTTTGCTGGCCGTGACAAACTGACGTTCCCGGGGCGAGAGGTAGGCGGGTTTTTTCTTCAGCCAGTCGAACGCTTCGATGAGTGGAAGTCC
>DASSBQ010000389.1:0-14719 GCA_035698625.1 Nitrospiraceae bacterium | reverse complement strand
GGCGCCCGCTATCCGCAGCAACTGTCCGGCGGACAACGGCAACGGGTCGCCATTGCCCGGGCCTTGGCGCCACGCCCGAGCGTGCTGTTGCTCGATGAACCGTTCGGAGCAGTCGATGCGAAGGTCCGGCAGGAACTGCGCGAATGGCTGATCCGATTGCACGACGAGTTGAACGTCACCAGCCTATTCGTGACTCATGATCAGGAAGAAGCGATGGAGGTGTCCAACCGAATCATCGTGTTTTCAAAGGGGCGCCTCGAACAGGCCGGCTCTCCTGCCGAGGTCTATGAAGATCCGGCCACGGAATTCGTCGCCCGGTTTATCGGTTCGATGAACATTCTGGACGGGACGGTGAAGAAGGGAGCCGTGCTGGTCGGCTCAATCCAGTTTCCGGCACCCGACATCCCGGACGGGACGAATGTGCGCGTGGGATTCCGGCCCTATTATGTCAAAATTTCGGATGACCCCTCCCGGTATCGCCATCAGGCGAAGCTCCGCCATATCTATTTCTTGGGAGTGGCCTATCGGTTGGAAATCGAAACGGATGACGGCCTGGTTCTGCGGTCCCGGATGAACAAGGAGGAATTCCGACAATATCGATTTGAGGTAGGCCGGACGGTCTCTTACGCCATCACGCAGTTCCGATTTCTTCCCCGCGAAGGCGAGCCATCCGGTTCCGAAATCCGTCGCGCGCTTCCGCTCACCGGCCCGCTGACGCCGTGAGTCCACACCCACACCTTCATTGACTCATCCTGAGTCCTTTTGTTAGGTTCCAATGAATGGGAATCCGGCGTGGGATCCGCCCGCCACCGTCCTCTCTTCTTTAGCCCCGGAAAGGATATTGAGTATGGCTTCTCCTGTCGCCACATCCGACCTCGTTACCTTGCTTCAGAACAAAGCCGCGCAGCTCCGAATCGACAGCATCAAAGCGACCACGGAAGCCGGCAGCGGCCATCCCACGAGTTGCGCCTCCGCAGCGGATATCGTCGCCGCTCTTTTCTTTTCGGTCATGCGCTATGACCCGAAGAATCCGAAATTGCCGAACAGCGACCGGTTCATCCTCTCCAAGGGCCATGCGGCTCCGCTGCTCTATGCGGCCTGGGCGGAAGCGGGGCTGTTTCCTCGGGAGGATCTGCTCAAGCTGAGGACCTTGAATTCGGATCTGGAAGGTCATCCAACTCCGCGCCTCTCTTTTGTGGACATGGCGACCGGGTCGCTCGGCCAAGGGCTGGCTGCCGGCGTCGGCATGGCGCTCTGCGCCAAAAAGGTTGATCACACCGACCAGCGAATCTATGTGCTCATGGGCGACGGCGAATCGGTCGAAGGGTCGGTGTGGGAAGGGGTCGAAGTTGCGCAACATTACAATTTGGACAATCTCTGCGCCATCATCGATGTCAATCGGTTGGGCCAGAGCGATCCCACGATGCTGCAGCACGACATGGACGCCTATCAAAGCCGCTGGGCCGGGTTCGGGTGGCATGCCATCGTCGTGGACGGCCATGACATCACCGCCCTCCTCGACGCATTCGCCGAAGCGGCGCATACCAAGGGCAAGCCGACCATCGTGTTGGCCCGGACGCTGAAAGGCAAAGGGATTTCGTCGGTCGAGGATCATCCGGATTGGCACGGGAAACCGCTCAAGAAAGGCGACGACACGGAAAAGGCTCTCGCGGAGTTGGAACGCCAAATGAAACCGACCTCGGCTCAACCCAGCATCAAGCGGCCGCAGGTTTCCAGCAATGGTTCCAAGCCCAGCGGGACGATGGCCGCGCCCTCCTATAAACAGGGCGACAGCGCGGCAACGCGGGAAGCGTTCGGGACGGCGTTGGCGGCGCTGGGCGAAGCGAATCCTCTTGTCGTTGCGCTCGATGCGGATGTGAAGAATTCGACCTATACCGATAAATTCGGCAAACGGTTCCCCGATCGGTTCTTCGAAAATTTCATCGCCGAACAAAACATGATCGGGGCTTCGGTCGGGCTGGCGGCCTGCGGGAAGATCCCCTTCGCCGCGACCTTCGCCTGTTTTCTCACCCGCGCCTATGATTTCATCAGGATGGCCGCGATCAGCCAGGCCAACATCAAACTGGTCGGCACGCACGTCGGGGTCAGCATCGGAGAGGATGGTCCCTCGCAAATGGGCTTGGAAGATATCGCCATGATGGCCGCGCAGCCGGGCGTGGTGGTGCTCTACCCGTCCGATGCCGTTTCGATGTACCGATTGGTCGAAGCGGCGGCGGCCCATCGGGGCATGGTCTATCTGCGGGCCGGGCGCCCGAAATCCCCCATTCTCTATGGCGAGAAAGATGTCTTTACGATCGGAGGGAGCCGCGTACTCCGGCAGAGCGCGGCCGATAAGCTGACCATTGTCGCCGCCGGCGTCACGCTGTTCGAAGCCCTCAAAGCCCATGACCAACTGAAGGCGTCCGGCATTCCCACCCGCATCATCGACTTGTACAGCGTCGCGCCGATCGACCGCGCCACGTTGGTGGAGAGTGCCCGTGCCACCGGGGGAAAAGTGTTGACGGTCGAAGACCATTACGCCCACGGGGGAATCGGCGACGCCGTCTTGAGCGCCTTGGCGTCCGAGGCGGTGCGCGTGCATAAATTGGCAGTGCGGGAAATTCCACATAGCGGGAGACCGGAGGAACTCATTGATCACTACGGAATCGGAGCGCGAAGCATCGTCGACGCCTCCAAACAAATCGTCGCCTGACGTCGCGACCAAGCCGCGCCATCTTGATCGCCCGATTCCGCTGCTCGACATCCTGGGCGAACAGGATCGGCGCAAGTTCCTGGAAGACCTGACCGAGGCGCATTACGGCCGGGGGCAATATATCTTCCGCCAAGGCGATCCCGCCGACTACTTTCACATTGTCACCAGCGGGTCGGTGAAGTGCGTCAAATCCTCCCCTGAAGGAAAAGAATGCACGTTGAAAGTCTTGATGCCGGGGGACCTGTTCTGCTGCGAAGCCGCCGTCTTTGACGGCTCGCCTCATCCCGGAACCGCTCAGCCCATGGGGGAAGTCAGCGTGCTGCGGCTCAGCAAGAAGGCGTACTTTGACATGCTGCGCCACAATCCCGATGCCGCCATCGAGGTCATCAAGTATCTGGGCAACCGGCTCAACGAAGTGCAGGAGCAAGCCAAGATCCTGGCCCTCGATCGCGCCGATCAACGGCTGGCATCTCTGCTGGTGAACCTGGCCGAGCGGACCGGCGTAAAAGAGACCCTCGGCATCCGGCTTGGTGTGCGGCTGACGAGACAAGACATGGCGAACATGGTCGGCGTCACCACTGAAACCGCCATTCGAATCATGGCCCGTTTCAAGAAATTGCGATTGGTGTCCGGAACCGCCGCCCGGCTCGTGGTGCGAGACCTTCTTCGCCTCAAGCAACTCGCTGCTTCAAAACCCGCCTGATCATTTGTTCCATAATATGACATTTGTCATATTATTTTAGATGCACTCTCCCGTATCCTGCCTCCATTGCTGCTAACAGAAAGACCGAATGCGGGTTGAGATAGACGCGCTCGGACAGGTGCGCATCATTCATTTTAAGGGAGGTTCGTATGCAGACCGGAAAGAATAGCCGTCGGCGTCCGTGGACCAAGGGGTCCGTGCTGCCATCGGCGCTTACAATTGGGTTCATCATCGCCGGGGTGACAGGTCCGGCGGACGCCAAGACACATGAGGTCAAAATGACGGCGGTCGAGAAGAATGTCACCATTGAAGGGGGAGGCGAAACCTATGCGGCCTGGACCTTCAATAATCAAATGCCGGGGCCGGTCATCCGCGTGACCGAAGGCGATACCATCCACTTTACATTGACGAATCCCGCCGAGAACAAGAATCCACATGCCATGGACTTCCATGCCGCCGAGATCGACTTCTTGAAAAATTATCGAGCGATCAATACGGGGGAAACGATCGACTTTACGTTCGTGGCCAAGAGACCCGGCGTGTTTTTCTATCACTGCGGCGCGCCGCCGATGATCCAGCATGTCGCTCGGGGCATGTTCGGCGCTATCATCGTGGACCCGAAGGACGGCAAGGCTCTGCCGAAAGCGGATCGCGAATATGTGCTGGTGCAATCCGAACTGTACAAGAATCCGAACGACGTGCAGGCGATGTTCGATCGTAAATATGACCACATCGTCTTCAACGGCGGGATTTTCAAATATCACCCGTTCGTGACCGGCGGCCATGCCTTGGAGGCCAAGCCCGGGGAGCGGGTACGCATCTATTTTGTCAACGCGGGCCCGAACGAATTTGCCGCAATCCATCCCATCGGGGAGATTTGGGACCATGTGTACGAAAGCGGCAATCCGGCAAATAAGCTGACGGGTGTCCAAACCTACGTGGTCGGCCCCGGCAGCGCCGCGACGATGGATGTCATTCCTGAATCGGCGGGCGCCTATCCGATCGTGACCCATTCCTTGACGGGTGCGCTCCGTGGAGCCATTGCGGTACTGGTGGCGTCACCGGATGCCAAGCCTGCCCCGTTGATGCCCCATACTCCGTGGGAGATCGAAGCGCCTGCATCAGGCATCACCCCGTCCCTGCAATAGCTAGACGCGGCTGCGGAGGCGATCCGATTCCGGATCGCCTCCGCGTGAACCGCCGCACGGTGCGGGCTGAGCGCCGCCGCTCAGTTTTCTACTTCGTACCGTTGCCATCCTCACCGAGCATCGATTGCATTCTCCCCAGTGCGGTGATGCGCCGTCTCAGCAAACACCTTGACGGGAACGGCCTTTGCTTGAAGTCTATGATGGGGAGAGCTCCGTGCGTCCGATTGTGGATTTCCCGCCGGTCATGTTTCAACATCAGAATCGTATGAGCACTCGGGTCCCTCCCACACCGATGATCACGACAGAAAAAGGCAATCGACCCCGGCGAATCCTGCGGCCGCTTCGCAGAAGCGGCCGCGCCGCGCAACCGTGCGCGGGCGAACCGTCGGCGGGCGGGAGTCGTCTCAGTGGAACGGCATTCGGCCGGCGCCGGTCGTTCGCCATCCGGCGCCGGTCACGCATCACGCGAGGTCCTCAATTGCTTTAATAGCCAGAGGGAGCTTACGATAATGAAAAGCAGGGAGAGTCGATGCGGTACCTGGCTCGCGTCCTAAACGATCTACCTATCGCCCGGAAGCTCCTCCTCGCCTCCCTTATTCCGGTCCTGACCATCATCGTGCTCAGTATCGTGACCTACCGGAGCGTTCAGGTCTTTTCCGAGGATGAGGAGCAGCTCAACAATCTTTATCTCACCCAAAAACGCGCCGCCGAATATATGCGGCTCGTCGTCGATATGGAGACCGGATTTCGCGGGTACGTCATGACCAAGCAGACACGATATCTCCACCCTTATCGGAGGGCCCAGGAATCGAATCCCCTCGTGGGACAGTCGCTGCTGCAAAGCGTCTACGACGCCGAGCCGCAACGGAAGATCGTCACGAATGTGCAGCGGTTGGTTGCCCAGCTCTTCAAAGAGAAGGATGAACTGATCGAAGAGGTGAAGGCGGGTCATGTGGACATGGCCTTGCGGTACGTTGAAGCGGGACGCGGCCGCGCTATCATGGTCACCATTCGGGAAGAGATGTCCCAATTCGATCACTTGGAGCAGGAAGCGCTTCATGTGCGGCTGGCTAAAATCGCGCAGGATCGGGATGCCATGGTCTCGGTCTTTCTGGGCGGAGGATCCCTGGCTCTTGTGTTGATGATCCTGGCCCTCCACTTGATCGGGCGCTCGATCTCGGCTCCGGTGGTGGCGCTGGCCAGAGCGGTGGGCTCGGCATCGACCAAACCGGTCCTCAATGTTCCCGCAACCGACCGGCAAGACGAAATCGGCAACCTCGCTCGCGTCATCCACATGATGAGCGTTCAGTTGGGGCAGCATCTCGCCAGGATGGAGGAATCGGAAGCGGAATTGCGGGCGCTCAATCAGAATTTGTCGGCATCCGAATCGAAATATCGGAGTCTCGTCGACCATGCGCCGTTCGGCATCTTTACGACGCAGGGCATGGTCATCACCTTCAGTAATCGCTATAACCAGATGCTCGCGGGCATCGATCCGGATTCCAAAGATGCACCGGATGAATTTCGGCAATGGATCCATCCCGACGACCGTGAGCGCGTGCTCAACGAATTCGCCGAGGCCGTGCGCGACAATCAGCCGTACGAGACGATTTTCCGATTCGTCCACCTGGACGGGACGATTAGAAAGGTGTTGAGCCGGCGCATTCCCATCCAGGACGAGCACGGCCGCACAGTGATGTACCAGGGATTCAATGTCGATATCTCGGCGCTTGATCAAATGCAAGCCCAACTCAGACGGGCGGAGCGCTTGGCGACGCTGGGACAATTCGCAGCCGGGATCGCGCACGAGATCCGGAATCCGCTCGTCGGCATCGGCTCCACCACCGCGCTCATGCTGGATGACGCGGCACCGGATGATCCTCGCCGAGCGGACCTTGAGATCATTTTCCGCGAAATCCACCGTTTGGATCGCATTGTCAATCAAATCGTCGATCACGCGCGACCTCGATCCATTGCCGCATCCTGGTTCAGCCTGTCGGACGTGGTACATGGCGCGTTTAAATTGTTGGAGACCATGCTGAGCGAAAAACGCCTGGTGACTTCCTGCCAGCTGTCATCGGGCCTTCCCCCTCTGCACGCGGACCCGGATCAGATTAAGCAAGTGCTCCTCAATGTGTTTCAGAATGCGATCGAAGCGTCCCCCGACGGGGGCGCCATTACGGTCACTGCATCCGAACAACGGCGCGGCGTGGAGGCCGGAGTGGCCATCGCCGTCATGGATCGCGGACGAGGCATCTCCCCGGAAGACATCTCACACGTGTTCGAACCGTTCTTTACACTGGGAAAGCGCAGGGGAACCGGCCTTGGCTTGGCCATTTGCCGGAATATCATTGAACTTCATGGAGGCGACATCGCGGTAGCCTCCGAACAAGGAAAAGGCACGACCGTCAGCATATGGCTGCCGTTGCGGCAGTCCGCATCACCGGAGTAACAACCGGAGTAACAATATGAGCGCCACAATTTTCGTGACAGATGATGAACCGGCCATCCGTTCCGCGTTGGTCAAGCGATTGTCTCGACGGCAGCATGCCGTATCGGGGTTTGACTCCGGGGATGCCCTTATCAAGGGACTCGAACGCGAGGTTCCCGACCTGATCCTACTCGACCTGAAAATGCCCGGCCTGTCGGGGCTGGATACGCTCAAAGCGATCCGATCGAAATATCCCCAACCCTTGGTCATCATGTTGACCGCCTACGGAACGGTTGAAGATGCCGTCGGCGCCATGAAACTGGGCGCCTATGACTTCGTGATCAAGACGGTGGACTTGGACGGGCTGGACCAGGTCGTCGGTCGAGCGCTGGAATTGCTCGCCTTACGGCGCCGGGTGATCTACGAGGCCGAACGCCAGAATGACGAATTTTCCATGGAGAATTTGGTCGCCGAAAGCGCGGCCATGAAGGCTCTCGTGAGCCAGATCCGGGAAGTGGCGCAAAATCCCAAAACGAGCGTGCTCTTGATGGGCGAGACGGGCACCGGCAAGGAATTCATCGCGCGGGTGCTGCATCATAACGGCGCGCGAGCCGCAGCGCCGTTCATCGGCGTGAATTGCACGGCCATTCCGCGGGAGCTCTTTGAAAGCGAACTGTTCGGATACGAACGCGGGGCGTTTACCGGCGCGCATCACCGGAAGCTCGGTGTGCTGGATCGCGCGGAAGGCGGCACGCTGTTCCTTGATGAAATCGGAGATCTCGATCTGGCGATGCAAGCAAAGTTCTTACGCGTGCTCCAGGAACGGAAGTTCCAGCGTGTCGGAGGCACCGAAGAAATCTCCGTGGATTTCCGGCTGATTGCGGCGACGAACCGGGATCTCAAGAAAGAGATCGCACGGGGCGCCTTTCGAGAAGATCTGTATTTCCGGCTGAATGTCGTGACGTTCGATCTCCCCCCTCTCAGATACCGCGCGGAAGATATTTATCCGCTCTGCATGCGGGCGCTCATGCGGTACGGCAAAGAGTTTGGAAAGGACATCGTCGAGATCGATGCCGAAGCGCGCGTCATTCTCCAGCGCTACGCTTATCCCGGGAATATTCGCGAGCTGCAAAACATTATGGAGCGGGCCACCATTTTCTGCCAGGGCCGAACGCTGACTCCCGCATGTCTGCCGAGGGAGTTGCAGGATGCCATCCTGCAGACCGCGACGGCTACGACGCAGGGAGATCAACATGTCGTCCGTGTGGAGATGGCGCTGGGCAAGCAAAGTCTTGCGGACATCGAGGCGGCGATCATCGAAGAAGTCCTGCGGCTGTCCGACTATAACAAGAGCTTGGCAGCCAAATACCTGGGGGTGACTCGATTCGCGCTGGACCGGCGGCTCCGCAAGCTTGAGACCAAGCAGTCGCCGTAGCCGGCGCCGCTCGACAGCCTCATGGATTGGGGGCCACGAACACCAGCACTTTCAGCCGCTGGTTCGTGTGATTCTTCACGCCGTGCTCTTCTCCGGCCGGCGCCAACGTCCCGAGCCCGACTCCCAGGATTTGGGATTCCGACCCCACCTGGAACGTTCCCTCTCCCTCCAAGACCACATAGACCTTGTCCTGTTCTCCATGGACATGGCCTTTTTGCTCCTGTCCCGGCTCGAAACAATAAATATCGCAAAAGAACCGCGGGGTCTGAAACACGTTATTCTTCTTCATCTTCTCCGAACTGAACTGCTGACAATCCGCGAGGCGCACCACGTTCATGAACCAACTCCCTTCGACTCGCTCTGTGAATGTTGATCCTGCCGGAGCCTGCGTACAATGGAATCGACCGGCACGAGATGCCGAGCCACCCCCAGATCACGGGGAGGAATGCCCATAGCCAGCCCGAGCAGCTGCGGCAGATGCAGAATGGGCAATTGCAGTGACGTATTGACGGCGCGGCCGGCCCGATCCTGATAAATATCCAGGCTCATGTGGCAGAGGGGGCAAGGGGTCACCATGAAATCTGCCCCGTGATCCTTGGCTTCTTTCATATTGGCGCCCGCCATCGCCACCGCGATGGCTTCCTTTTCCAGGATGATCGGAAAGCCGCAGCATTTTGTGCGGCCTGCATACTTGACCGGTTCTCCACCTACGGCGCGGATCACCTTCTCCAGAGAGGTGGGTTGTTCGGGATCATCAAAGCCCAGGTCCCAGGACGGGCGTAGAAGGTAGCAGCCATAGAAGGGAGCGATGCGGAACTCGTCCAACGGAATCCGAACCTGTTCGCCCAGCCGGGACAATCCGACCTCCCGTACCACGATCCAGAGCAAATGTTTGACCTGGACGGTTCCCCGATACGCCACCCCGTCCTGTTCGAGGACCGCATTGATTCGCTCAAGCAGGCCCGGTTCGGTCTTCAGCCGTTTATTGGCCGATCCCATGACACCCTGACAGGTGCCACAGATCGTCATGACGTCAAGACCCAACTGTTCAGCCTGTGCGAACGTCCGCGCATTCAGAGCGAGCGCCACCTCAGGGTCGGCTTCCGACACCACCCCGGCTCCGCAACAGGATGCCGCCGCCAGTTCCACGACATTGATGCCGAGACGGCCGATGATCGCCATGGTGGACTGGTAGAGTTCCGGCGTCGCCCCTTTGGCCGCACAACCGGGATAGAGCGCGTATCGAAAAGCCATTCGCGTCCTCATTCCATTTGGTTACAAGATATCGCATCCCCGTCCTGCAGGGATAGAGGACACCGCCGCCATCGGTGGCAGTCGGCGTGCCGGCAGGTGTACGTTCCTATCTGGCCCAGCCGTCTGGCATCGACATCATGGAAGGGCCGACACCGTATCCCGATATGACCGCTCGACCTCCTGTAAGAAGTCCGTCATCCCGTCGCGCAGGCGGCTCCACGTCGATGCCGACGCCTGGTGCACGTCTTCCAGCCGCTTCCTGGCCTCCGCTTTCTTGGATTCCAGCTGTGTGATGGCCCGCTGAAGGTCTGCCCGTGTCTCATCTGAGGCCGTATTGACCTTTCGCTGCAATGTGGCCATGCCGGCCTGAATGGCATTCAATTGGCGGCGCACCTCTTTCTCGAATGCCTCTTTTTGTTCACTCGTGTCCTGTTTCACGGCCTTAAAGCCTTCTTTGGCTTGCCTTGCCGCGCGCCGCGCCCCGGGGCTCGATTCGTAAGCATCGACAATTTCTATGCCGTGTGCGCATATGGCACCGAACAGCAGCGCCAAGGCGTAGACGGCCCTCATAGTACTATCCCCATAAACCCTTATTCCTCAAACCCTTATTCCTCGCCCCTCCTGTTGCGCCGATGACACGACGTCGCCGCAGTATACATGATGACGGTTCGGCGACGAAGCATGGTCCGCCGGCCGGACTAAGGTTTTTTCTCTCAGATACCGAGAAAGCACTATCCTGATCAACATGACCATGCCGCAAGTCCTTCTCACGCCACGGAGTATTGCATGAATTCCACTGCAGCAGCCCCGGATTCATCCTGCGATCGTCTGGAATTATTGCTAAACGAACGCATCGAGTCCGGTACGCTCGACGTTCCGCTCTTGCCAAAGGTGGCCGCTGAAGTGCTGAGAATGGTGTACGACCCGAACGCCGAGGCGGCGAAATTGGCCGATCTGATCCATCAAGACCAGGCATTGGCCGCCCATGTCATTCGTGTGGCCAATTCGCCCGCGTACATGCCGCGCAATCCGGTTGTGTCCTTACAACACGCTGTCGCCATGCTCGGCATGAACCTCCTCTCGGAAATCGCATTTACGACCTCGCTTAAGAACGCGGCATTGAAAGTCGAGGGCTTTGAGCGGGAGATCAAGGGCTTATGGCAGCATTCACTCGCGAGCGGAGCCTACGCGAAGGAAATCGCCAGGATGCGCCGCTTCAATGTCGAAAGCGCCTATCTCTGCGGCCTTCTCCACGCCATCGGGAAACCGGTGGTCGTGCAGACCGCGGCCGCCCTGTCGAGGGAACACAAAATGGCCATCGAACCGCGGTGGGTCGACCAACTCTTGGCGGGATACCATACGCGGGTCGGGTCGTTGATTGCCAAGAAATGGGCGCTCCCGCCACAGGTCGTCGAATCCATTGCCTTCTATGAGCATTACGACCAGGCCACCGGCGCCCGCCAGGAATGTATGACCACCTGTCTGGCGGATCGGCTTGCAACGCATCTTCTCCAACCCGAGTCGATGAACGATACGGCCGTACGCGATCATCCGGTGTATGCAGAACTGAATCTCTATCCCGACGACGTTGACGCGCTGCTTCAGATGAAGGAGAAGGTCGGGGCAGCCGTGGAAGCGATGAATCTATGAGCCCCGTGTCTCGATACGACATCGTCGTTGTCGGCAGCGGTCCCGCGGGGCAAAAAGCCGCGATCCAGGGAGCCAAAGCCGGAAAGCGGGTCGCCTTGATCGAGCGCGAGCAGGGCATCGGCGGCAATTGCGTCTATCGCGGGACCATTCCCAGCAAGACCCTCCGTGAAAGCGCGTTGCACCATGCCCGGCTAAAACGCGCCGGCGACCCCTTCGAGGGAGGGCTGCGGTCGGACGTGCCGGTAGCCTCGCTGATGAACCGGCTTGAGGAAGTGGTCAAGGCTCACGAAACATACATGACCAATCAACTGACTCGGAACGGCGTGCTCTATCTTCACGGACGAGCCAGCTTCAGCTCCGAGCACGAAGTCGAGCTCTTGTCGGTGGACGGCGCTCGACAAATCCTCTGGGCGGATATTATTGTTCTCGCCACCGGCACCCGACCCCGCCTCACCTCCGACATCCCCATCGATCATGAGCATATTCTGGACAGCGACTCACTTTTGTCGATGATTTACCTGCCCCGCTCCTTAACGGTGGTCGGGGGGGGCGTCATCGCATGCGAGTATGCCTCGATCTTTTCTCTGCTGGGCGTGCAGGTGACGATTATCGATAAGGCCGTCCGGCCGCTCCAATTCTTGGATAAAGAGGTCGTCCTGACATTTCAGAAAAGTTTCGAGCAGCACGGCGGGCAATACCATGGCGGCCGCGCAGTTAAAAAGGCGACCTGGGACGGCGTCTCGCACGTCAAGGCCGTGCTCGACAACGGGATGACAATTAGCAGCGAAAAAATGCTGGTCGCAGTCGGCCGCCAAGCCAATATCGAGGGCCTTAAGTTGGAAGCCGCCGGGTTGCAGGTGAACGAGAAGGGCACGCTGACTGTCAATGACTATGGACAGACCGCCGTTCCGCACATCTATGCGGCGGGCGACATGCTCGGACCGCCGGCCCTCGCCTCCTCCGCGATGGAGCAAGGGCGGCGAGCGGTCTGCCATGCCCTCGGATTGCCGGTCGCCGATTCGGTGAACCAGATCCCGCTTGGCATCTATACCTTGCCGGAGATTTCTTCGATCGGATTGGACGAGGAGGCGGCGCGGCTCCGCTATCGGGGTCCACTTATCGGACGGGCGCGATTCAGCGAAATCGCCCGCGGCCAGATCTCCGGTGCGTCGGACGGACTCTTGAAGATGGTCGCCGATCCGAGCGGCGAACGGTTGCTCGGCTTGCAGATTGTCGGTGAGGAGGCGACCGAGTTGATCCATGTGGGCCAAGTGGCGCTTCAGCATGCCGCGACGATCGATTATTTTATCGACAGCATCTTCAATTTCCCAACCTTGGCCGAGGCCTACCGCGTCGCCGCGCTCGATATTCTGGGGCAGCGACAACAACTGCATCAGTCCGCCGCCGCGTAATCATCACCTTCCGCTCGCTCCTCTTCCTCTTTGACGTTGTGCCGGAGTTTGCGCTAGGCTTGGGCCGGCTCGACCACAATCGCAAATGGATCGAGTTTCACCGTGCGGGGTCCTTTTCGTGAACCGCGCCGAACGACGCCGACAAGGCAAGCAGCAGACCAAACTAGGTCACTCCGGTTCACCCGCCGCGCAGGCGCTGGTTGAAGAAGGAAAACGCGCTCACCAGGCCGGAAGATTCCTGCAAGCGGAGCAACTGTATCGCTCGGCACTCGCCACGGCGCCCGATCATCCGGCCGCGACCCATTACCTCGGCCTCCTCTACTATCGGCTTGGGCGGTTGGACGAGGCGCTTCAATTACTGACCGCCGCGTGCCGCCTGGACCGAGCCAATCCCCTGTACTGGTTCAATGCGGGGGTGGTCGCTCAACGGGCGGGCAAGAGAGACGACGCCGCCCGCGCCTACGAGCAATCACTGGCCCTGAATCCACGTCACCTGGAGGCACGTGTCAATCTGGGCAACGTCTTGAAGGAATTGGGCCGCTTGGATGAAGCCGAACGGGCTTACGAGCAAGTCTTACGAACGACACCCGGCCATGTCGAGACCCTGAATAATCTGGGGGTCCTCTACAAAGAACGCGGCCGGGAGGAACAGGCCATCGCTTCCTACAATCGCGCCATTGCACTTAAGCCGGATCATGCCGAAGCCCATAATAATCTCGGCTTGATTTATATGGACCAGGGACATCTTGACCAGGCGATCGCCTGCTACGAGCGCGCGCTTCAGGCTCAGCCCGGCTATCTCACCGCTACCTACAACCTCGGAATGGCCGCCATGTGGACGGGAGCCTTCGATCGGGCGCTGACGTGCTTCAGACGCACGGCCGAAGCCAAACACAATCACGGCCGGCCCGTGAAGGAAACGGTTGTCTATCGCTCGAGGGTGAAGCATGACACGGAACAGCTCGACTATCTCTTGAGCCGGCGCCTCATCGGACAGGAATTCGAGCCCTATTCGGCTGCACTGAAAGAGTTACAACGATCATTAGACGGACCGGCCGGCGCAGGCAACCGGCTGGCACTGACTTCCGGCACTCTTCAAGCGATTGCACCCTCCTTCAATCGGCTGGTGCATATCGCCTCGTGCGAGAGACTGCCGGATGGCGCGATCAATCCGCAGCTGGAGGTCGCAGCGATCGAGGGGCGCTACCATGCCGCCAAGCCGGAAGTCACGTTCGCCGACGATTTGCTGCGGCCGCAGGCGCTGGATGCGCTCCGGCGTTTCTGTTGGGAGTCGACTATCTGGAAGAGGGATTATGAGAACGGCTATATCGGCGCGTTCTTGGGCGACGGATTCGCCACTCCCCTGCTGCTGCAGATCGCTGAAGAACTCCGCAGCGCGTTACCGAAGATTTTTGGATCCCACCCGCTGACGCAGGCCTGGGCCTTCAAGCAGGACAGCGCGCGCCGCGGATTGAATATCCACGCCGACGCGGCGGCCGTGAACGTCAACTTTTGGATTACCGCGGACGAGGCCAATCTGAATGCTGATTCAGGCGGTCTGGTCGTATGGAATAAGGAAGCGCCGCGTGACTGGAATTTCAAGGATTACAACAGCGATAGCAATCGCGGAACAATTTATGATTGGCTCAGGCAGGCAGGAGCGGACCAGGTAAAAATTCCCTATCGATCAAACCGCGCCGTCGTCTTCAATTCCGACCTCTTTCATGAGAGCGACGACATTTCGTTCAAAGAAGGCTACACGAACCGCCGGATCAATATCACGCTGCTATACGGCTACCGGCATCGCGAGTAGCAGGATGTTGAAAAAGCCCTCCTCTCGCATCGCTCAGGGGCTCCTCGTACGGAAAGGAGTACGCATCGCCCCTTCGCTCGCTGCGGCCGTCTGCGGAAAGGCGTGTCTCGGCACGCCGGGGTCGGGAGGGTGAGAATGACGGCCTTTTTGAACATCCTGT
>DASSBQ010000388.1:0-17183 GCA_035698625.1 Nitrospiraceae bacterium | reverse complement strand
GAAACCCATAGTTGTTTCCGGGTGTGCGCCGACGAGGATCGTTGCTATGTCGTGCGGTATGAATTTGTGAACGACCGTGGAGGTTGGTAATGCAGGAGAGATAAGAGGCGGCAAGGCCCGCCGGAGCGGCGGGCCCTTGCTCCTTCCGCGGACGAGATTACGCGACCTTAACCTCAATTTGCTTGGGCTTCGCCTTTTCAGACTTTGGGAGATGGAGATTGAGCACTCCATCGGCGTACTCCGCCTTTACCCGTCCTTCATCCACCGAATCCGGCAAGGTGAAGCTTCGGACAAAACGGCCATACGATCGTTCGATCCGATGGAACTTCTTCCCCGACTCTTCCTTCTCCTGCTTCCGCTCGCCCAAGATGGTCAACACACCGTCTTCCACGGTGACTTTGACTTCTTCCTTCTTGATTTCCGGAAGTTCCGCCTTGATCACATACTCGCTCGCCGTCTCGCTGATATCCACCGTCGGCGTCCAGTCCGCCACGGTCATGACCTCTCTTCCCTGAGTTTGCCAGACCGCAGGGCGGGCGAATATACGATTCAAACGATCAGACATCTCCTCGAGGTCCCGGAACGGATCCCATTTCACTAACGCCATACTGCACCTCCATGTTTGATGTGAAACCGTTGATTTCTACTTATACCTGCAAGCTTAAGATAAGATGATTCGGCTCCCAGTCAAGGCCCTGAGCCGCGCCCGCCGGCGACCATCAGGACCTTGACTTCAAAAAAAAAGATGTTAGGTTCAGCGGGCTTTCGAGACAACCGGGTATAGAAGAAGAAGGGAGACCGGCATGCTGGAAATCATTGCGTATGGCGTCCTAGGAGCCATGATCATGGTGGCTTCTCTCATTCTATGGTGGTTCGTGCGGCTCGTCGAATAGGCCGTGGCTGAACCGGTCACGCCGGCTGGCCTGCAGAGTCAGCGTCGATCGATCGGAATATAGGGGCGGTCGTGCTCGCCCGCATAGATCTGGTCCGGCCGGAATAATTTATTTTCCCCAAGTTGTTCGAGCCAATGGGCGAGCCAGCCGCTGACCCGAGCCATTGCGAACACCGGCGTAAAGAGATCGACCCCGATCCCCATTTTGTCATAGACGATTCCCGAATAAAAATCGACATTGGGGTAGATGCCCTTTCCAGCCAACAGCTCCCCTGCCGCCGACTCCACTTCGAGGGCGATGTCATACAACGGCGAAGTCCCGCATTCCTTGAATAAGCGGCCGCACAGCTCTTGGAGAATCGTCGCCCGCGGATCTTTGACCTTATAAACACGATGGCCGAATCCCATCAGTTTTTCTTTTGCCGCTATTTTCTCCTGCACATACTGTCTCGCGCGGCCGACCGTTCCGATCTCCTGGAGCATTTCGACGACTTCTTCGTTCGCTCCGCCATGAAGCGGCCCCTTCAACGCGCCGATTGACGACGCCACGACGGTGTAGGGATCGGCCAGCGTGGACGCCGTCACCATTCCCGTAAAGGTCGACGCGTTCATCGTGTGTTCGGCATGCAGAATAAGGCAGTCGTCGATCATCTCGCCCCAGAGGGGATGCGGGGTCGATTCCGTCAGCATGTATAGAAAATTCTCTGCAAAGCCCAGATCATCGCGCGGAGGAATATAGTCGTCTCCGTGCCGCAGCCTCGCCCAAGCAGCCACCAACGTCGGCATCTTGGCGATCAAGCGGACGGCGGACCAATAATTATTGTCGAGATCTTTGACATTGCGGCCGGGATAGAACATCCCCGACGCCGCCACGGCGGCTTGGAGGGCATCCATGGGATGGCCGTGGTCCGGCAGGCATTTCATGAGGTCGACAAGACGGTATTTGATGCGTCGATGCCTTGTAATGTCCGTGACCCAGCGATTCCATTCCTCATTGTCGGGCAACCGGCCAAACAACAGCAAATAGGTCGTTTCAAGAAATGACGAGCGGGCACAGAGCTCTTCGACACGAATTCCTCGATATTCCAGTACACCTTTCTGTCCGTCGACATCGCTGATCGATGATTTCGCGGCCGGAACACCGGCCAGTCCGGGCATGAAGTCATGAGGCATGGGATGAGACCTCCTTGATAATCGACCGGTGTTGTAGACAGCGACACCCATCCGGCCTGTACAGCTTATCATGCAAGAGAGTCTCTTGCGCATCGCGACCGGTAAACAATCCGTAATCCGATGAGACGGGCCGTAGTATCGGCGAACGTGTGACGAGACGGGATTGGCATGCTTGGGGGTTGGCGGCGTCCTACGATCCTTGCCAAGCCGATCGCGACAGCGCGTTTGGAACTGCGCGGGGGCATACATGAGTCAGAGGGCTAGGCGGTTCTACTCACTCGGCTTGAATTCATCGCATGCCGCAGGCATACTGAAAACAACAGACCGATTCGGACAGACTGATTCAGAAAGGCGCTAACACCGATGTTCGTTCGCGGCATGCTGTTTCTCGGGGTACTGGCGTTGATTGTTGCGCTCGTCATGGTATGGCGATCCGAAGATCCGCCTGACATGGTTCGTCAGCCCGCAGCCCCGATAAGTTCAGGAAAACCGGTTGGTACCAGTACGCTCAGCCATGGGGGGCCTGCCTCGATTGCGGATACGAATAACTCGCGAGACGCTGCATCGCGACAGTGATCGCTCTGTCACGATGAGACGGTCCCGATTCCTTCCGTTCAATACATTCGGCAGGCTCTTTTCGGCTTGCCTCTTTTGCGCAATGGCCATTACGCCGCTGCAGGGTTATGCGGACGATGACATCGCCGTGTTCGCCGTCGTCAGCGAGGAGCCGAAAGATAAAGTGCGCGTTTCGGCCAAGGCGCTGATCGACGGCATCGTATCGGACACGAAGCTCTTGCCGAGCGAAACCGTGCTCGGTAATCCGATTTGGCGGACATTGGAGATCTGCCATGCGATGAAGCTGGAAGGCAGCAAGACGGCCGAGGGGTTCAAGGTGACCTCGGCTCGCATCCTGAATGCCAGCATGCTTCCCATGACACTTCAGGGATTTGCGGGGGACTGCCTGATCAAGAAAGCGGTCGAGATCGCTCCGCTGGTGGACTGACTACGAGACGAGCAATGAGAAGGTAAGTATGAGGATGCACGGAGTTCTCAAGACGCACGTTACGCCGCGCAGTCGGGGCACCGGGTCGGTTCCTGGTCCGCATCATATTCCTCGCTCGTTAAAGGAAAGAGCTGACCGCAGCTCTCACAATGACGGACCTCGAAATAAGGGACTCCCTTGTCGTCAATCTCAGTCGGCAGCAGCAATTCGAGGGGATCGTATCCGAGGAGCGCGCCATCCGCGAACTTGATGACCGCAAGGCGGTCATTGAACACTTCAAATGTCGCTTCTTGTCCCTTGCGCTCCAGGATATGACCGATGACCAGGACGGGTTGCCCCTTGCGTTTGGTCCGCAAGTCCTTCAAGGTACGTTGCGAGACTGCGGTGCAAGCAAAGGGCCGTGTTTGGCCGCCTGTATCGGTTCCGACAATAGGCATGAGACCAGGAATATGAGTGTTAAAAACCGCCCTCGTGATTTAACACAGACGAAAAATTAGCGTCAAGTCGCAGGATGAAAGGAACGAGACACGAATCCATGGGACAGATTACCATTTACCAGAAACCGACGTGTTCCACGTGCCGCCAAGCCGTCCAACTTCTCAAGGAAAGCGGAAAGCCGTTTACCGCCGTCAATTATTATGAGCAGCCTTTCACCAAAGCGCGACTCAAAGCGCTGCTGAAGAAAGCCGGGCTCTCGCCGAAGCAGGTCTTGCGCGCGAAAGAGGATATTTACAAAGAACTCAAATTATCCGAACGCAGTCTATCTGAGGACGACTTGATCGATCTGATGGTGAAGCATCCGGACTTGATTCAACGCCCGCTGGTTGAAACCGGAGAAACCGCCGTACTGGCGAGGCCGGCGGACACCATAAACCGAGTGCTGTAGCGGCGAACCGTGCCCACGTTCATGATGATGGCCTCCACGGACCGGGTATCCCTGATCGGCCGATTGTTACAGCGGCTGAATCTACGGTTTCCGTCGCTCTTTCTATTATTTGCCGGGCTCACCCTTGCCGATCTGGTGATTCCCGATGTGATTCCGTTTGCCGATGAGATCGGGCTTGCCTTGCTCACGCTCCTGTTCGGGCTCTGGAAAGACCGGAAACGGACCTCGACTCGTTCCGAATAACGCCGTCCAGTTGATTGTCCCGCTATGAGCGAGCAGGCCCGAATTTGACCTTTCCAGTTTCGGGGCTGATCCACACCTTAATCCCGCCGGCCAGCACCTCAAGCAGCACATTGCCGGCCAACTGGCGTCGCCAGCCGCGTAGAATCGGAATATCGGCCTGGCTCTGGGTTTGCTTCATCTCGATCAGGGCCTGAAGATCGCCGCTGGTGGCCAGCAGCGTGGGCGCGATATTGGCGTCGGCCGCGATGGTCTTCAATACGGCCTGAAGCAGTTCGGCGATTCCCGTCGATTCCGGATCGGCCTTCTTCTCTTTGGGCACGTCCGGCCATTCAGCAGGAGGCAACGCGGATGCCCGAAGGATCAGATCCACGATGACGTTCCCGTTGCGCTCGATCTCCCCGCCGTACATGCCGCGCACGGTTCGTAGTTGGTCCACTGTCCGCGGCGCTTGCCGGGCCAGTTGCAGCAAGACCTCGTCGCGGGCGACCCGCCCACGGGGCACGTTGCGCCGGCGAGCCTCGCCTTCCCGCCACGAAGCCAGCTCGCGCAGCACGGCGGCCGAGCGTGGTTTGAGATTGTCCCAACCGCGGATCCGTTGATAGCGCTCCAGTGGATCCCGGGCCTGAACCCCCAACGATCCTTCAAGTCTGGCAAACTCCTCATCCACCCAATCAAGGCGTCCAAGCGCCCGCAACCGGCCGCGAAGATGTTCGTGGACCGGGATCAGGAATTCGACATCCGCAAGCGCATAGACCATTTGTTCCGGCGTCAACGGTCGCTGACTCCAATTGGTGAAGGTCTGGCCCTTGTCAAGCTTCACCCCTTTGACTCGTTGCACGAGATTGGCATAGGCGGTCTGGGGACCATACCCCACCATGGCCGCGGCGATTTGCGTATCGAAGAAGGGTTTGGGAATCTGGCCCGCATGAGTAAGGAACAACTCCAGATCTTGCCGACCCGCGTGCAAGACTTTCTCCACACGCCGGTCGCAAATGAAGGTCCACAAGTCGGCCAGCGGGCCGCTCGCATCCACGGCCTGGAAATCGATGACGGCCGCGACGCCTTCAGCGGCGATCTGGATCAGTTCCAGCCGCGGAACGAAATGATCTTCCCCGACAAATTCCGTGTCGATGGCAATGCGATCGCATCCCTTTAACTGTACGAGCAATGCCGCCAAGCCGGCGGGCGAGGTGATGTAGCGGTTAGGCTGGTCGATATCGATATCCAACACAGTTACTCGGCGGGACGATATTCAGCGCCCCGCGACAGCGGCGGCTCAGTATTGCTCAAACTGAGATATTCCTTGAGGAACTGATAGGCGGCGATGATGCGCCGAAGTTCAGGTTCCGAGCTGCGGTCGCCGTTTCTGGCGTCCGGATGTAGCTCCTTGGCACGATGCCGAAAGGCCGTTGTGACTTCCATGAGCGAGGTGCCGAATTCCAGTCCGAGGATCTGATAGGCGTCTCCGGCATTGTTTACCTCGGGAACGGGCCCCGCGGGATCCGTCGATCCGCCAGCGGCCTTCAGAAAATCCGCGAGATTCACGCCGCGGCGGCGCCTGCGCGGACGCTCACGGACTTCACTGTCCAGATCATCCCAGCGATCCTCCACAAATTCCAGCCTGGACTCCAGGCGCATCGCGCCGGAAATGTCTGAGATCTGGACCAATTCCTCCTCAATGAGCTTAAGCGACCGATCGATTTCCTCCAGTCCTTGTTCGATGCGGAAAAAGCTGTCGACGCGCTCCTGCATCATGTAATCGACGGCAAAGTCCAGGCTATCGACCGTTTTCGAGCGAAGCAGTTCGATCCGGCGCCGCATGCCGGCTTGGTACTTGGAGAGACGAGTGGAGGAAAACGGCACAATGCCCCGCCAAAATAGGACGCGGCACCCAACTGCCCGCCCATTCATGGCATCTTAGCATAACCGCCTGTGGATCGATAAGCGGGATTGATCGGGTCGAAAATCGGATCGAAGAATCGAATCGCCGGTCAGACCGGTTCGCTTTTGGTGAAATCATCGCCGACTTTGGCCTTGCGCCGCGCGACGCCGGTCTCCCTGGCCGCCGACGCCACCGCTTTGGCCACGCGGGGGACCACGTCCCTGTCGAAGAGACTTGGAATAATGTAATCCTCGCTCAAGGCGGATTCCGGCACGGTGTCCGCGATCGCCTGAGCCGCGGCGAGTTTCATCGCTTCGTTGATCTCTCTGGCTTGGACATCGAGGGCGCCGCGGAAAATTCCGGGGAACGCCAACGCGTTGTTGATCTGATTGGGAAAATCGGACCGGCCGGTGGCAAAAATCCGAGAATACTGATCGCCCAATTTGGGATCGATTTCGGGATCCGGATTGGCCATGGCGAATACGATGCGGTCGGACGCCATCAACTGCAAATCCTCGACGCCGATAATATTGCCTGCGGACACGCCGATGAACACATCCGCCTGCTTCAAGGCATCCCGCAGCGTGCCGCGTGGCTGCCCGCGCCTGATGCAGGCCCGCAAATCTCTCCGATACGGACGCAACTCCTCCCCATCCCCCATGAGCACGATGCCTTCCTTATCACATCCGATGAGGTGGGAGACCCCGGCGGCAAGAAGAATGCGGCAACAGGCGGTCCCGGCCGCTCCTAGGCCGTTGACGACCACCCGCACGTCGCTGAGCGACCGTCTGACCACCTTTAACGCGTTGGTCAGCGCGGCCAGTAACACGACTGCGGTCCCGTGCTGATCGTCGTGCATGACGGGGATATCGAGTGACTTTTTCAATGACCGTTCGATCGCAAAACAGCGGGGCGCACTGATGTCCTCGAGATGGATCGCGCCGAAGCCGGGAGCGATCCCGCGGACGATCCGGACGATTTCATCCGCATCCTGCGTGGCGAGACACAGCGGCCATGCGTCGATGCCGGCGAACTCCTTCAACAGCATCACTTTCCCTTCCATCACCGGGAGCGCGGCTTCCGGCCCCAGGTTCCCCAGACCGAGCACGGCGGAGCCATCCGTCACGACCGCCACGCTGTTGCTCTTGATGGTGAAGGCATAGGCCTTGGTCGGATCCGCCGCAATGGCTTGCGACACACGACCGACGCCGGGGGTATACACCATAGAGAGCACATTTCTCGTCGTGACCGGCACCCGGCTCTGAACCCGAATCTTCCCACCCAGATGCAGCAAAAAAATCCGATCCGAGGCCGACAGCACCGTGACGCCAGGCAGAGTGCCCAGCCGCTTGACGACAGCCTCGCCGTGCGGTTCATTCTGCACGTCGAACGTCACGTCGCGGATCATCCAATCGGCATTGGCCGACACGATATCGACCGCTCCGAGATTGGCGCCTTCTTCGGCGAGGAGAGCCGCCACCGTTGCGAACATACCGGGTGTATTGGCCAGCGCCAGTCGGGCGGTCAGGCGATAGTTTGAATAGGGGCCGGTGTCATCGTTCGTCATGGCGTGGTCCGTTGAGCCGTCCGTTGATTGGGCACTTGAGTGGATATTGTTACCATAGCACCGAAATGAGGAATGGTGAATGAGGAATGCTGAATGGATCCGACCGCACACAACGCGCCGCCGTCAAAGGGAGCGCTGGAGTGTAGGTTCCAGGCTGGAGATTTGCCTTGGTCGGCACGTTGACCGTCCAAGAAGCACCGTGTTACGGTGCCTTATGACGACCGATCGCGCGGATCGCGCCCCCAATCGCCTCATTCACGAGACGAGCCCGTATCTGCTCCAACATGCCTACAATCCCGTGCAGTGGTATCCCTGGGGCAAGGAAGCCTTGGCCCGCTCCAGGGAGTTGGATCGGCCGATTCTGCTGTCGATCGGCTATTCATCCTGCCATTGGTGCCATGTCATGGAACGCGAATCCTTCGAGAGTGAACGGATTGCGCAGCTGATGAATGATCACTTCGTGTGCATCAAGGTGGATCGGGAGGAACGTCCCGACCTGGATGAAATTTACATGCAGGCTACGTTGGCCATGAACGGCGGCCAAGGCGGGTGGCCGATGACGGTGTTCTTGACGCCGGAGCAGGAACCGATCTTCGCCGGCACCTATTTCCCGCCGGAAGATAAGTACGGCCGGCCGGGATTTCCTACCGTCCTGAAGAAAATTTCGGAGTTCTGGCGCAAAGATCGTGACGGCCTGCTCAAGCAGGCCGCCCATGTGACCAGCCGGCTGAAAGAAGGTTTGCGGACTCCGTCCCCGACGTCCGTCGGCGAGGCGGAACTACAGACGGCCGTCTCACAGTATGCCGAGGACTTCGATGCCCGCTACGGAGGATTCGGCGGCGCGCCAAAATTTCCACCGGCTACCGGCCTCTCCCTGCTTCTTCGCTGCTTTGACCGAACCAAGGACCCACACACGCTGACGATGGTGCGCAAAACGCTGGACGCCATGGCCGCCGGCGGCATGTACGACCAACTCGGAGGCGGATTCGCCCGCTACTCCACGGACGAGCGCTGGCTGGTCCCGCATTTTGAAAAGATGTTGTACGACAATGCTCTGCTGGCACGGATCTATGTGGAGGCCTACCAGGTAACGCAGGACCCGGAATATCGGCGCGTCGCGTCCGAGACGTTGGATTATATCCTGCGGGAAATGACGTCAGCCGATGGCGGATTCTATTCCGCGACCGATGCCGACTCGGAAGGAGTCGAGGGAAAGTTTTTCGTCTGGACGCCGGAACAGATTCACGCGGCGCTCCCCAACCAGGAAGACACCGCCCGGTTCTGCGCCTTCTACGATGTCACCGCAGCGGGCAATTGGGAGCATACCAATGTTTTGAACCGCCCGAAGAGTTATGCGGAGGTCGCCCGGGATCTCGGTATCTCCGAAGAAACCTTGCGTGAGTCCATCGCCAGGTCACGCCCCCGCTTGTATGCCGCCCGCGCCGCGCGAGTGCCGCCCGGACTGGACGACAAGGTCATCACCGCCTGGAACGGCATGATGATCAGCGCGATGGCCGAAGCGGGACGAGCCTTCGGCGAGCCGCGCTATGCCGCCGCCGCCCGGCGTGCCGCCGATTTCATTCTCGGCACCTTGACGCGCCCGGACGACGGACTCTTTCGCACGTACAGGGAGGGCAAAGCCCATCTCGATGCGTATCTGGAAGACTATGCCTACCTGGCCGAGGCGCTCATCGATGTGTATGAAGGCGGAGCCGAGGAACGATATCTGACTGAAGCGGCGCGCTTGGCCGAGCGGATGATCCTCGATTTCGGAGACGAGCAACAAGGCGGGTTTTATACCACGGCGCGCCGGCATGAAAACTTGATCATCCGGAGCCGTGAGGGGCCGGACGGAGCCACGCCGAGCGGGAATGCCGTCGCGGCGTCGGCCTTGGCCCGCTTGGCCGCTCATCTGGATCGCCAGGAGTGGAAAACCCAGGCCACGGCTGCGGTGCGCGCCTATGGCAAACAAATGGCCCGGTATCCGCGGGCCTTTGCGAAGAGCCTGGCCGTCGTGGACTTCTTGACCAGAGGCCCGGTTGAGGTGGCATTAATCGGCGCGCCGAACGACCCGGGATTCCGCGCGCTCGCAGAAGCAGTTGGCAGCCAATATCTGCCGAACCGAATCATTGCGTCGGTTGACCCACGTAACACGGCGACAAACCATCCGTTGCTGCGAGGCAAGAGCCTGGTCGATGACAAGGCGGCCCTCTACGTCTGCCGGAATTTCACTTGTCAACAGCCTGTCACCGATGCAGTTCTGGCTCGGGAAGCCTTGCGATCCCGCGATGCCGGCGATCCGGCGGCCACACGGGAAGCGGCCGTTCTCGGCGGGCGGCGTCTGCCGGGATCCGCCACGGTTCAAGGCACAGCCGGCTATGCGGGACGGAACATTGCGTCCGATTCACCCGCACTGGCGCAGGGATTCACGATATGGGGCAGGACTGGCTTGACCGGCAGCCGGCTCGGTTTCGGGACCTACCGGGTTGCTACGGAAGAAGCCGCGCATCGCGACGCCTTGATCAAGGCCTTGCGCGCGGGCTGCAACGTCATCGACACCTCCACGAATTATATGGACGGCGACAGCGAACGTCTGGTCGGATCGGTGCTGGCCGAACTCATCAAATCCGGTGACCTCACACGCGAGGAAGTGATCGTCGTCTCGAAGATCGGTTATGTGCAAGGGAACAATCTCGTCCAGGCGCAGGCGCGCGAGAAGGCCGGACAGCCTTATCCCGACATGGTCAAATACGGCGAGGGCATCTGGCACTGCGTCCATCCCGACTTCCTCGCGGACCAGCTCGCGGCAAGCCTCGACCGCTTGGGGTTGGACACGCTCGATGTCTGTCTGCTTCACAACCCCGAGTATTTTCTCTCGCAGACAAAGTTGAACGGCAAGGACCAGCTTGCGTCCCGGCGCGATGAGTTTTATCGGCGGCTGCGACAAGCATTTGGCTACCTAGAATCGCAGGTTGCCGCGGGCCGCCTCCGCTGGTATGGCGTGTCGTCCAACACGGTCATTGCAGCAGCCGACGATCCGGAGGTCACTTCACTTTCACGCATGGTGGACGCGGCGAAGGAAGCAGCAGGGACCGGCAGGCTCCACCATTTTGCCGTGCTGCAATGTCCCATGAATCTTTATGAATCCGGGGCCGCCTTGACGGCGAATACCGGAAGCACCGGCACGACAACGCCGCTCGCCCTGGCACAGCACGAAGGCGTGGCCGTCCTGGTGAACCGTCCACTCAATGCCATGTCCGGACGCGGCGGCAGCATCATGAGATTGGCCGACGTGCCGGTGGACGAGCCGGCCGTGGCGTTCGATGATCAGCGTGCGCGCGTCGCGAAACTGGAAGAGCAATACCGGCGTGAGATCGCCCCGTCAGTCCAACATAGCGGACAGGGCATGTTGCCGGGGGACTTCTTTAACTGGGCCGAAGACTTGGCGAAGATACGCGGGCAAGTTCAGGGTCTCGAGCACTGGGAGCAAATCGAGCTTCAGATGATTGCGCCGCACGTCAACCAGGTGCTGCGGGCGCTGAGCCAAACCCTGACGGGCGAGACCGCCGAGCGCTGGGAAACTTGGCGCGACGCCTATGTTCCTGAATTGCTAAGCCTCTTGAAGGAAGTGCGTCGCGAAGCATCCGAGCGCAGCAGAGCCAGAAACGCGGCCGTAGGACAGCGTCTCGATCCCTTGCTGCCGGCCGAGCGTCGAGGCGAATCGTTGTCGCGCAAAGCGCTGTGGGTTCTTGCGAGCACCCCCGGAGTGACCTGCGTGCTGAACGGCATGCGGTCTACTCCCTACGTCAAAGACTCGCTGCAGGTCCTGCGCTGGGAGCCGCTGAACGAACCGCTGGCTGTTTTTCGGGCCTTCGCCTCGTAAATAGTCTTGCCTCATCCGGTATAATTGATTATTCTCTCCCGCAATCTACACATGGAGGTGTCCGTGACCCACTGGATCCGATTCTGTAACCAGGGCGTTCTCATGGTAGCGGCGCTTGCCGTCGTCGCCGGTTGCGCGGGCCGAAGCGGCACGAGCGGCGGAGTCACCGACGAACCGAAGCCGCTGGCGGTCGAACAGGTGGCGCCCGCGCCGGTTGCGGAAGTCCCGCCCCCGCCCCCCGACAACGAACCGGTCCCGTTGCGGTCGGTTGAAATGGCGGAGCGCAATTCCACCGGCACCCAGAATATTCCCTTCCCGGACGTCCTCTTCGATTTTGATCAATACGTGCTGCGTGACGATGCCCTCACCACCGTGGAGGAAAACGCCAAGCGCCTGAAGGCCAACGGCGTGAAGAAGATTGTACTTGAAGGCCGGACGGACGAGATCGGAACGGTGGAATACAACCTTGTGCTCGGTGAACGAAGAGCACGGGGCGTGCAGCACTATCTGGAAAACCTGGGCCTCGAAACGCTGCAGGTCGAAGTGACGAGTTTTGGGAAGGACCGCCCACTCTGTCTCCAACATAATACCGATTGCTGGCAGAAGAATCGCAGCGTGCACTTCGTCGTCAAAGACTAATCAGCCGCTTCGCGTCCGACACGTGCTCTTTTCCACCTGCCTGTAACACACTATTTACCGCCACGTGAAGTGTTTGGAACCTCGGCCCTCTATGCTCTCCTAAGTCATCCACTAAAAAGTGGGACATAGGAGGGCCGGCAATGAGGCAAGAGACGTTCGCCTGGATCATCGCGGCAGTATCGGGCATGGGATGCTCTTTGGGGTATGCGATCCGCACGCTGTATCGCATGCAGGGAAAAGCCCTTTACCCGCTGCTGAGAATGCGGTCGAAGGACGGACGTTGCTCCCCGGTTATGTTGCCGAGGAATAATCTGCGTCATGCCGCACGCCTTCCGGTCGCTGTCTCAGGATATCCCTGGTCATAGGCGGCGAGCTATCCCATTATTCACCAAGGAGGAACCGATGGTCACCATCAATCAACTCATGACGCGGCAAGTAGTGACGTTGCCCGCCGGCGCGTCGGTCGTCGAAGCGGCCCGGGTCATGAACCACAACAAGATCGGAAGCGTGTTCGTCCACCAGAACGCACGCATCGTCGGCATCGTGACCGAGCCGGACATCGTCCGCAAAGTGGTGGGGGAAAGCCGGCAGGCGTTCTTCGTGCCGGTCGAGTCGATCATGAGCGCGCCGGTGATCGGAATCGATGAACGACGACCGATCACCGAAGCGGCCGATTTGATGCAGCAGCATGGGACCCGCCATTTGGCCGTTATGAAAAGCGGGGCCATTGTCGGCGTTCTCTCCGTCCGAGACTTGCTGCAGCCGGTCTCGATCGACGAGTTTTGAGCCCGCCGGCCGGGAATCGAGCCGGCTATCCGGCCGAGGTCGTTCAATAGCCGGATGTGCAGTACGTCGCCTGCTCCAAGCGCTCAAATTTTGCCGCCGTGTCCAGCGGGAGCGAGGGCGGCGCCGTTCCCGCCGACTTCCACACATGTAGACACTCTGCGTTCACGAAGGGGATCGTCTGCTGGGTGCCGCTCACCAAGACCGTCTTGGTTTGCAACGTGGCGCCCACCACCATGATATGGTTCCCGGCCGCCAACCACTTCGGATCAATCGTGGCCCGATAATGGATCCCATATTGTTTCATCGGTTTATGGGTCTCGAACGACTCGTAGATCAATTGATCGACAATCGGTAATTGCAGGACGACAAGGAACGTCTCCCCGTTTTTCACGACTCCCTGAACCAGTTGGCCGCCCAGTTCCACTTTTCTTCCCACCATCGAGTTCGGAGCCTTCCACCACGCCTCTACGTCGAATGTTTCGTCGAGATCTTCCATCACTCTGGGCGAAAAGGTCGGAATGGTCGCGCAAGCCTGCAGCAATATCATCCCGACGGACAACACCGCCGCGCATGCAAGCCGTCCGGACTTCCTGTTGCCGAATCGGATCATAGGTGCGGGACAGGATGCCTGGTCCGAAGCTCATTCTTCAAGTGGGATCGAAAGAATAAAACAGGTCTTGTTGCGGCCATTGCCCGACAAAGAATACGTATTGCGGTTCCGGCCGCATCTCGCGTATGTGTGTGGCTCGTATGGAAGCATCTCATCGGCCATCTCATACCTAATGCGGTTGCCGTCATGCACATGACGAAGGGAACGTACCGTCGCGTTCTAGCCAAGGTGTTCTGTACGACCGCGGTGGTGGTGCTCTTCTCGGTCCACGCGTCCACGGCCCTATCCGAGACCGTACAGGATCTTGAACAGCGCCTCCAGGTACTGTTGGTGGAAAAGAGACAGCACGCGTCCGACCCCACCGTCCTCGTCACGCTTGCAGACTTGTATCTGGACCTTGGAGACGCGGCGTACGGCGACACAGCCAAACGCCGGACGGCGTATGAAGAGGGAGCCAGAGTCGCGCGGCAGGCCCTCGACCTTCAGGAACAGAATGCCCAAGCCCATTATCTTTACGCGGCCAACCTCGGAAGCGCCGCGCAACTCAAAGGCACGATGGCCTCCGCTCTGATCGTGCAAGACCTGAAGACCCACGTCAGACGCGCGTTGGAGATTCAGGAAGACCATGCGCCTGCGCTTCATATGATGGGGATGATGTTGGAGGAGCTGCCGTGGTTTCTCGGCGGGGATGCCGACGCGGCGTTGACCTATCTGAAGCGAGCGACCGTTGCCGATCCATCCTACGTCCACGCTCGTCTGGATCTCGCCAAAGCTTACGTCAAGCGCCGGGCTTTGGATGAGGCGCGCCGAGAACTCCGCATCCTTTTGGACTCAACGCAGTCTGCCGATCTCTCCATCGGCAAGCGCCGCTACCGCCGGGAAGCAGCGGACCTTCTGGGCACACTCTCATCCCGCTAGAAACCCCGACCATCGAGCCATCCAGCGGCGCCGAACCTGGGCATGCAAGCGCGATAGCCCCGCGAAGGTCCGACAAGAGCAGGCGGCTCCTTATTCGGCTGCTTGCAGCTTATATCCCACACCGCGGACAGTGATGATGAACCGTGGGTTGGAGGCATCCGGCTCAATTTTCCGTCTCAATGAATGGATGTGGACGTCGAGCGCATGTTCTTCAAGAGCGAAGTCTTCGCCCCACACGCGGTTCAAGAGTTCCTGTCGCGTGAGGACCACACGAGGCGATAAAAGAAATTGCTTGAGAATCGCGAACTCTCGAGGCGCCAATTCGACCATCCTGTCCGTGATCCTTACCTCGTGCCGTCCGACGTCCATGACGATCGCACCCTGCCTGTAAATCTCGCGCATCGCCGCCCGCCGCTCATTGCTGCGCAGGATGGCCCGGATACGGGCGACCAGTTCACGGCAGCCCTGCTTGCAGAAGCAGGCGTCGAGACCACGTTCCATGTTGACGACACACTGGTCCTCGACGCACTCGCTGGATGGGTCCTGGATTGCGACGATCGGAATCAATCGCAGCTGGGCCTGCCGGCGAAATGCCTCAAAAGCCAAATGCCCGCGATCGACGAGAATGACGGAAGGTAAGGTTCGTAAGGCCTGTTCGACCCCGGCGACGTCTGTTTTTGCCGTGATCGCATGATAGTGATACTCGCTGAACGCTTTCTGAAAAGAGGAAGAGAGCATATCGCTCGGTGTCACGATGAGAATTGTAGTGCGCTCGAGCATCTTCCGCTTCTGATTAGTGAGGTAGCCGGTACGTACGGTATCGCGCGCGGGCGTCGGGTGTATGACCAACTTGTTAACACCTCGTTAATTCTCGTGGGCTCACACAGCTTGGGATGATCCATGGTTTCCGGCAGCTTCTGCTCTTATCCAAAACGCTCCTAGTCGTTTCCTGAACGACTCATCGTAAGAACTCGGTCGCGCTCTGCAATCTACAAATTAGTGTTTCTGCGATCGCTCTCCGCCACCTATGATCCAACGCAGAAAAATTAACGGGACTGTAACGCCGGTGCCATCATCTCGTGATACCGGTCCGCTAAACGATGCGGGCAAATCCTAAATCCGGCGTGACGCGATGTCGACGTAGGAAGACTGTCCGGTACCCGCAACTCTCTAACCCAGGAGGCAGATGATGAGACATACGCTCCGGACATGTGCGATGCTAGGCTTGATCGGCGTAATAGCCTGCGCGGCCACCGCCAATGCTCAGCTCAAGCCACCGGTAGATTCTGAACTTCGGTCTTATGCAAAGGCGGACGGCGTTGCCGGCCTCCTGACCGTAGCCGGATCGGAGACGATGAAACCGCTCACACATCGGTGGGAAAGCAAACTCAGAGAACTGTATCCCAATTTGACGATTCAAGTGCAAGGGATCGGATCTGAAACGGGCCCGCCCGCCCTTTTGGAAGGGAAGGCTCAAATTGCCGCCATGTCACGACGCATGACGCCAAAGGAAATCGAGGCCTTCACCAAGCGCTTCGGCTACGAACCAACCGAAGTTGCGGTAGCGGGCGACGCTCTGGCCGTTTTTGTTCATCGTGACAATCCAATCTCGGGGATCACCCTTGAGGAATTGGATGCCATGTTTTGCAAGGAACGCCGTCGTGGTCACGGAGAAGATCTGACCAGTTGGTCGCAATTAGGCCTGACCGGTGACTGGGATGTGGCGTTCATCAAGCTTCTCGGCAGAAATCACGCCTCCGGCACAGCGACCTTTTTTCGCGAGCACGTGTGCGCGAACGGCGAGCTCAAGGACGGTATGACCACAGAGCCGGGCTCTGCCTCCGTAGTCGTCGGGGTGAAGAAGGATCGTTATGCAGTCGGATTCAGCGGCATCGGTTATCGAACATCAAGTGTCAAACCCATTCCACTTGCAGTCGCAAAAGGACAGCCGTTCATCGAGCCGACCTTCGAGGCCTGTACCGACGCGAGCTATCCGCTGCGGCGTCATCTGTATCTCTACGTCAATAAGGCACCCAAGGCCGCGATACCTCCGGCCATCGCTGAGTTCGTGAAATATGCCGTGAGCCGGGACGGGCAGCAGATCGCGGTGCGGGAAGGATTTTTCCCTCTGCCCACTGCGGAACTCAACCAACACTTTGCCGCCTGGTCTCAACCGCTTCGGGCCGCCACAGGCCCACATCCGATTCCGGCCCGCAACTGAACAGAGAATGCGCAACCTCTCAGACGCGCCGCTCACCGGGAGGGGCGCGTTTTCTTTTGCCCAAAAGCCTGTGCTACAGTCCGATTTGAAGGAGAACGTATGCTTGCGACTCGCATTGCAGCGCTGTGTGGCTTCGCACTATTCTTCAATCTCGCCGCCTGCCAGAGTCGGCAGTTTCCGACCATGACGCTCTATGAGAGTCCAACCAGTTTTGTCCGACTTGAAGCGGACCCGACGGCCCGAGATGCGGGCCACTCGCATCCGGTCAGTGTGACGGACGAAGAAATGGCGGCGATCCTGTCCGGCGTCATGATTGATGAACCACCCCGCCTCCTCTCTTTCCTGGACAAGGAGAAAGAGCCTCCGCACCATCCGGCCTTTACTGAAGCGGAGACCCAGTTTTTCGCTCCATTGCTCGCAGTAGGCTTGCGGCAAGCGACCCCCGAGGAGGTCGTCACCTTCTATCAGACACGTCAAGAT
>DASSBQ010000387.1:0-14164 GCA_035698625.1 Nitrospiraceae bacterium | reverse complement strand
GCCATTCCCGGATGGTAGAAGCAGGAGAATCCGGCCTCTACGATTTGCTTTTCCAAGAACACGTCACCGCTGGACAACAGTTTCTTGCCTGCTCGATCCAAGCCGGAGACAAATCCACCCAGGCGTTCGAGCACTTCGACTGGAAAGGCGATGTTGGCGCCCGCCAGCCATTGTTGGCGCAGATCGGGCAATACGAACGGCGTGGGAGACCAATCTATGACGGTCAGGCCGGTGACCAGATCATCTGAGAGCCATGCCGGCCGCGGCGCCTCCCAAATAGGCTCGACTTTCCCCCCCACGCAGCCCGGCCTCGGCGCCACCGTTTCAAAGACCTCAATGATCGTGTGCAGCCACAGGGGGCAAGCAATGGCGTCATCGTCCAGGTAGGCCGCATACCGCCCCTTCGCCGCACGCCAGCCTGTATTGCGCGCATGGGACAGTCCGAGCGTCGGCTCATAGATGTATCTGATAGTTGCCTGTTGTGAAAACCGCGCCGCTTCTTCTCTCGTGGAATCCGTCGAGCAATTGTCAACGATAATAATCTCATACGTATCCTTCGGAATGCTTTGATCAAGCAAGCTCTGTATCGCCCTGGGCAAATACTCGGCTCGATTATGGGTACAGATAATGGCTGAAATACGGATACTCATCAAGACGGACCTATACTCCCCGCCTGCGGATTCGAGTCAGAAGAGAGGCTACGCCCGGATGTGCCTGGTGCAGTATCCGTCGTTTCACCTTTCTGAGCATCGCGAACACAAGGGCTTTGAATGGCGCATTCATCGCCGGCAACCGAGCGAAGTGTTCTTGGAGGAGGTGGAGCTCTTTTCGCATAGCCTCTTCCTTACTCGACTCTCCGAGGAGGATGATCTCCTTGGCATCGCGAGCGATCACGTCTTCAAACCGTTCGAGCAGCTTCCGACGCATTTTTCTATGTGACTGAGTTACGGCGACCCGTAGCACGCCGCCATGTTGGGAGCAACGGGTGCCCAGGATGTAGGGAATCGTGACTGCGACCCATCCGGCGGTCATTAGGGCATTCATCAAATCCCAGTCCTCAAAGCCCTCCTCCATGCCAGGGCGAAAGCGCCCGGCTTCATGCAGCGCTTCCGTCCGCACGAGGCTGAAGGGAGCCACGTCATTCGAAACCCATTGATAGGGGAAAGCGGGACAAGGTTGTATCCACAGAGGGCTGCCGGACCCGGGCCCCCGAACCCAGCCTGAGGCAAGTCCGACTTCCGGACATCGGCGAAGCACTGAGCGGCACGTGGCCAGACAATCCGGTTCCAGCCAATCGCTCCCGGTGAGAAAACCAAATGCAACAGGACGGGATCCGGAATCAAGGACCGCTTCGATGCCTGCGTTCTTGGACGCGGCGATACCCGGATGTCTATTCTGTACGACACGCCATCCGCGATCGGCCGCCCGGGCTATGATCCGCAGCGTCTTCTCGTCGGTTGATCCGAGATCCACGAGGCACGCCGCCGCCGGCTTCTCCGTTTGTTGCTCTACGCTCCGCAGGCATTCATTGAGCAAGTGACCGTCATTGAAGCAGGTGACGACGACGGCGACGCCGTCTGTGGAGCCCGGACCAGGAGTTCGTCTGAGAACCTGGCCGGAAAGCGCTTGCGTCGCCCATGGCAGGTTCATGGGGATGCGCAATGAGCGGGTCGGTCCTTGATGCACGACGTGTCGGCGAAATGCCAGTTGTCGCTCGAGGATGGTTTTGTTATCGCAGATCCGATGAATATCCGTTGAGGCGCGCCGGCCCATTTCGGCGACCGTCGCGGGCGGCGTCGCAAGCGCGCGGCGAAGTGCCTGCGCCAGCCCCTCGGCGCCCTCCTTGTCGGCCAGCCAACCGGTGCGGCCGTCTTCGATCATTTCCGCCATCCCGCCTTCACGCGAAGCAATCACGGGTAATCCGGAGCACATGGCTTCCACGCAGATGTTCGGAAAGTTCTCCCAACGTGAAGGAACCACGGCCATCCTGGCGCGCGTCAGGAACTGAGAAAGGGAGGCCCGTTTTTGCTCCCCTCGAAAATGAAATCGGCTTTTCAGATGAGGAGGAATGCGGCGCTGTACGAACTCGTCGCCACGCACCAGGTCCGTTCCCAGGACGTTCGCGCCGATAAACTCAAAGTGTACCGTCGGATAATCCCGCGTCACGGCGACAGCCGCATCGATCCATTCGATGACCCCCTTCCGCCGCTCCAATCGGCCGATATAGCAGATGGACCCATTCTTCCACGTATCCTGATCACGATCGAGCCACTGAGTATCGCCGATGGGGAGAGGGATCACCTCGGTAGTACGCTCCGCCAATCCATAATGCCGCTCTGCTTGAAGCGCGACGAATCGGCTGGGACACATCAGTGCGTCGGCGGCAGCGATGCTGTAATCCTCCAGTCGTTTCGCGCTTGTGACGCTGGAATGGCCCATGTCCCGGTCGTTATGGAGAGCGATAAATTCGGTGGGAGAATGCAAGTGAACGAGGCAAGGGGGTTGCCTGCTCGGCCCGAACCCGAGAGCGCGCCGCAGTTGGAAATAGTACAGAGGCGCGTCGTATTCTTGACACTCGATGATGTCGATATCTTCTTGCTCGACCAGATATTCTGCCAATAAGCCCGCCTGCCATGAGAAATTCTGCGAAGGCCAATCGGACTCCAACAATCGCTTTGCGGCTTCAATATTGCGAAGCATGCCCGGCTGCCACCGCATGATGGAAGGGCAGTCCGTCCGCGGCACGCGATGGATGATGAGATTTTCTGAATGCTTCTTTTCAATTTCATCGGAATGGTGGTCCCAAAGCGGGGTGATCACATGGACTGTTTCCCCGCTTTCGGCCAGAAGCCGGGCAATATGACTGACATACGTTCCGATTCCACCGGCAGGAAACGGTGTCGGCGGATATTCCGTGCAGATAATCAGGTGTTTCATGGAAGCGTCATATCCTTCGAATCCTGGTGAAGCACGTGCGCAGCCGTCGTCCGACACCCGAGAGAAACGTCGTGGTGGGAGGGCGGCTGGTCGGCGCCGGCCCAGGGCCGGCACCGGCCGGCCGAGCATCGACGGAAGCCAGTCGCTTCCATCGATGCTCCAATTGTCCGGCGATTTCGATGGCGAACTTGGAAACCGTGTCTTGATGGGTCGTGAACAACAATTCCCGCATCACCTGATTCTGTACATCCGTCATGCTGCGGTACAGTGAATCCCGGCGGACCCTGTACTTGAGAAGGTGCATGGGAATCGTAATAATCGGCAGACCGGAGGCGAGGATACGAATGCCGAGCTCCCAATCCTCATAGTTATACCGGTGACGGACATCGTAGCCGCCGAGTTCGAGCAGAAAGGTCCTGCCCATTAGAAGCGGCACAATCAGGCAGTTTTCCGTGAAGAGGAACGGCAGTTCCGCCTGAGGCGCGCACCAAAAGCCATCCGGGACATCGGCCCCGAAGATATGAGCCCAAGCCGCGACCCCTCCGAGCCTTGGATGGTTCTCAATGACCTGAAGGGCCAGCCGATAAAAAGCGGGGTCGATGATATCGTCTCCGTCGAGGAACGAAATGGATTCTCCGCCGGCGGCTTCAAGCCCTGCATTCCGAGCGGCTGCCAATCCCCTGTTTCGCTGGCGTATGACTGTGAGGGGAAGACCCGTCTGCATTGCGTGATGTTCGAGTTCCTGGATGCTGCCCAGAGTCGCGTCCGTATGGGACCCATCGTCTACAAGCAGCAGTTCATCGGGACGGCGCTCCGACGCCCATACACTTTGCACGGCCTCCTTGATCAACGGCCCCATTTCGTAACAAGTCACGACAACCGACAGGGTCCTGTCGCGCCGGCCGGCTGCCGTTGCGGATACCGGAGGCGTGTGGTCTTGCTGAGCGAGGCTTCTGAGCGGTAGCCGCCGATCCAGAAACATGCGAGCCACACGGGATAGAGCTTGACGTTCCGGCGAAGAGTGAAGCAGCCGTTCCAGAGCCGTCACGGCGCCGTCGAGAAGATGGCGGCGTCCCTCTCCACGGTGGGCTTCCACGACGAGTCTGCATAAGTCTCGTCTGATGTGGTCGAGCGTTTTCACATCGCGATCTGCCAGTCTCTTGAGACACCCCGCGACCTTTGGAGGAAGTGGGTCTCCCTCGATTAAGATTTCTTCCGGAAGGTCTTTGCCGGGCGCCAGGCCCTCTGCGGCTGCCGCAGACAGCATCACCAACGAGCCTTTGGCCAGTTCCGTCCAAACAGCCGGCAGGTGGTCGAAAAAGCTCGGGTAGAGACGGACCGGGAACATCGGATCGAGGTCCGGGTACTGTCTCCTCCATTCCCATTGATGTTCATGAACCAGCTCGCGCACAAATCCGCGGGAGGTCCAATAGTCTTCAAAGCTGCGGGGTTTCATGGGACCATAGGTCATGGATGGCCCTGCGCTGAGTACTGGTCTCGGGAACTTCCACCCTTCGTGTGTCAGCAGTGCCACGGCATCCAGCGCAGATAAGACGCCTGAGGCGGCTTCCTGGGGCTCATACAGGAAGAATCCGATGGAGCTATGAATGACGGGGCGTTCGGAGGCCTTCGCGATCTTGTCCAGCAAGGACGACGCAACGAGTCTGGGCGCCGTGACCGGAGCCACGGATTCCGGAAGTCGGCCGTCAACGGCGATCGTGGTTCCTCTGGCTCCAAAGACCAAAACCTGATCCGCTAGAGCCAGCGAGACGTCTTCCATCTGGCGTTTGACGATGGCCCGCCTGGTCCAGAAGCCTTCCTGGTTGGCCCTCTGGCGATTCGCGGATGTATCCGTCGCCACGATGGCAACAGGCACATCAAGGCAGTCGGTCGCTCCTGTCGCCCTTGCCATCTGAGAGACATATCCCAGCCCACCCCACATGGACATGACGAGAAGCTGAAAAGGATCGTCATCAAAAAAAGTTTTCAACTCCTTACTCAGGCAGTACGAAGCAAAAAATGCGAAGCCGCTGTCATTGATCAGTCCGTGGGACCGAGGGCTCAAGCCTTTCTCAGCCAGCGGGCGCCCGTATTCGGGATCTCTTGCGGGGATTGGCACTCTCTTGACCCTCGATGAGAGGAGAGTCTCAGAACAGTCCGTGGACGAGGGGGGTAAAACGGGCACCGTTTCCGCCGACTGTGCCCACAAATGATCGGCTTCGTACCGGAACCACTGGTCCCAACACAATATCGTCACCCGGCAGTTGAGTGCGCAGGCGAGTTCGTCGAGGGGAAGCCCCAATCCGATCGCATGGTGAGTCTCGTCCGGTTCATCGGACAGAAACTCCAGCAGGCCGGTATAGGGTTCCACGACGACAATATGGTTCCGAGCATCGCCTTTCATTGACGGTACGTAGCCGATTGGTTCGCAGCTTCAGTCAGCGTATCCCCTTCTGGAGTGAACTCCAGCTGACATCCATGGCCATGGCGCCGGATATATGAATATTGCCCCGTGTGGTCGTGTAAATGTGAAACGAATGCATGTCCCATTGGGAATCGTAGATGAAACTCCAATCCGTAGGGTACAAACCGACGTTCACGAAATAGCGTCCGGGCAAGAGCGGCAAGGCCTTGATCTCACAGACGATGGTTCCGTCGGACGAAAGATCGCCGAACGAGGTCTTCATAGAAGACACCACAGCTTCAGAACATTTGAAACGGGTCTCCGTGAAAATTCCGACGGTTAACGCCACGTCCTTGCGCGGATCGGACAGGTGATAGTCGAGCTCGATCGTCAGGCAGTCACCGCTCTCTAGTTTCTCGGCCGGCTCTCCGGTCCGATCATAGAGGCGCACGGCAGAGATGGACGCCTCCAATGTGCCTTGTCGATGGCCTTGGTCGGTCATCAAGCGTGACGTTCTTGAAGTGTCCGTTCCGGCCGCGCGCGCCTCCGTCCGCTGCAGCAGAAGCTCATGATACGCGGCCAGCGCACTCTGTGGGTCGCCCTGCATCACCACTCGCCCTTCCTCAAGGACCAAGACCTCATCACAGAGCGCGTCAATTTGTTCAGGACTATGAGACGTCACGATCAACGTGGTCCCCGCCCGTTTCAGCTCCGTGATCCGTTCGATGCACTTCTTCTGAAACCGTTCATCGCCGACGGCAAGCACTTCATCCAGCACGAGGATCGAGGGCTCGAACTCGATAGCGGCGGCGAAGGCCAGCCGAAGATACATACCACTGGAATAGGTACGAGTCGGTTGGTCGATGAACTGATCAATTTCAGCGAAGTTGATGATCTTCTCCTCGCGGGATTTGACCTGTGATGGAGTCAGCCCGTTCAGGATTCCGGCGGTCATGAGGTTCTGGCGCCCCGTCAGGTTCGGATTGAAACCGCCTCCCAGTTCGAGAATGCCGCTGATCGGTCCGTTGCGCACAATTTGGCCCTTGGTCGGCTTGCTGAGTCCGCAAAGAAGCCGTAGGAGCGTGCTCTTACCCGCTCCATTGTGGCCGATAATCCCAAACGTCATGCCGTGCTCGACCGCAAATGTGACATCCCGCAGGGCCCAGATTGTCGTGCCTTGGGAAAATCGGCCGGTCAGGACACGGGTCAACAAGTCTCTCAGGGTGCGTTGGCTATGATCGCGCAAGCGGAACCGCTTCGACAATCCGTTCACTGTCAGAGCTTTCGGCATTAGCAGCCCTTTGTTGCCAAGGGTATCACCGGTCAGGGATCGTCACGGAACGCGCGGATGCCATACGCCGCGCCTAGATTGCATCAATCATGTCCGATTGCAAATGTCTGTAGGTCAGATACCCGACAGTCAAAAACGCGGCGCCGATCAAGGCCGCGGTCATTAATGAGGGCCAATCGAGCCACCGACCTTCGAGCAGAACCATGCGATAGTTCTGCACGATCAATGACATAGGATTGATCTGAAACAAGACGCCGTACTCGCTCTTGAGTTGAGGCCTATACCATATCGGAGTCAGGAAGAAGAGCAACGACACAACAATGGCGGTGATCTGTGAGACGTCACGATAGAAAACGTTCGCCGTGGCCACGATGAAACTCAGTCCGATGATAAGAATGGCTTGAACGAGGATCAACAATGGCAGCGCCGGGAGAAACAACCAAGGGAATTCCAGGTCATACCAGTACAGCATGCCGAACAACACCGGGAGACTGAGAAACATGGTCATGAGATGGGACACCGAGTTGACCGCGATGATGGCCGCCGGTGGGAAATTGGGGTACCGGAGCAAATCCCTGGATCCAATGAATGCTTCACCGGATGCGAGGAGCGTACTACTGAACCAGCTCCACGGGAGAATCGCCGCAAACACGAACACCGGAAAATTCGGGATATTCAGAGGGATCACCTTGTTAAACACGAACACGAGCATGAGAAGCTGAGAGAGTGGCACGGCCAGCGACCACAGGAATCCGAGCATTGACCCGGCGTAGCGGAGTTGAAACTCGCGCTTCACGAGGTGCCAGATCATCTGTAAAGTCTGCGTCATAGGTCAGGCTGAGACGGGTGTTTGGCGCTATTCCGATGAGATTAAGACAAATTCCGTGAAATTGTCGATGCAAAAAAGTGAGGTCTGGCATAGGTCATGATGGCGAATCCAGGTTCAACGCCTCATCCGGGGAAGCGAAAATAGGTCGTGCACGCTGCCTTCTCGAGCCGTTCGTCCTGAAACGGCGATTTCCCCATCGACCAGCACCGGTTATTCGAGAACAGAAGATCGTATTGTACCGCTGCCATCGACACCATAGTCGCGTCACCGTTGACCAGAAACGCATTCCGGTAGATAGAGAATCCATGACTGGGGGAGGCGAACGCGATTGCGCTCGGAATGCCGTCCTGCGACTTTCCCGCCACTACCACATTGTCGTGAACTTTCGCATCCGCGAAGAGATTCGTGCCGCCGTTCCAGATTCGGATCCCGGCCGAGTTGTTCTTTTGGCCGTCATGGACGCTCAGATTATGCCGGATGATATTGTCGAACCAGGGAGGGGCGTCGGCATATTCGAACAGCCCGTACCCTGCGCCGTCATTATCATGCGAATAATTGTATTGCATGATTGAATGGGTCACCCCTCCGTCCAGATCGAAGCCTCCACCGTCGGCATCGCCGGACGTATGATTGTCGAACGATTCGTTATACTGGATCACGATCCTCGTGGAATCGTGGGTCCAGATACCGACCCCGGCGTTGCCGAGTCTGCCGTTGTCGTAGGCCCGCGACCATTCGATCGTTCCGCCGTCAACATTTCCGAGAATGACGCCGCTGCCGCTATGCGGCATGACCATGGGCAGTCCCGTGTTGCGGTATGCCTCCACCTCGGCGACGTACACGTCCCTGTTGACCTTGGGGCGCGGCGCGTATGTGACCAGACCGTTCAAACCGTTGTCGTGAATGGCGCTGCGCGTGATGCGGATATGCTGGAACCCGCTGCGGCCCTTCCAGCCCCCGATGGCGACGCCGTTTTTCCCAAAGCCGCTGACCTCGACTTCATGCAGGCTAATGCCTCCCAATAGCACGTCACCGGACAGATCATTGAGGAAGGCAATCCCGTCTGACGTATTGCGTGGGTGGCCGCTTCCCGTGACCGTGATGCGAGAAAGGACGAGGCCGGCGGTATTATGTACAAACACACCGGCGCCTTCGCCCGCATCGATGTGTGCTCGTCCGTCGCCGTATGATGTAATCGTAATAGGGTCGGTATCGGTTCCTCGGTCTGCCGGTTCCAACAGGAGCGGCCCTGCAAACTTGGCTCCCGCCTCGAAGAAGATACGATCCCCGGGCATGAGCACGGCTTGGTTGAGTCGGTCGATTGACGCCCAGGCGTGGTCGATCGTCGTGCCCTCGTTGCGATCATTCCCTCGTGGATTGAGATAATAGTCCGTCGCCTGCACGGGTCCGTTAACACAGAGAAGCGCCGTGAGTGCGAGGGCTCCGCCGAGGGGCAGAGATGCTGGGAACGATGCCGGTCCTTGGGTCATATGCCGTCACCGCCGGTGCCGATCGGCTCCTGATACGGGATGAGGTACAACCAATACCGTTCTTCCGTGAAGATGCTGCGCTGGAAGGAAGCGAGCAACGGTACAGTCTCCCCGGCAACACCGAGATCGTAGCTCACGACCATCAGGACATCCTTCCGGTTCACGTGGGCCATCTCTCTCGCGGTTCGCACGAGGTCGGCCGGCGCGACAGCGCTACGCTGCCCCTTCCACCGAGAGAATGTGCCGAAGTGTGCGGTTTCCGCATAGTACATGGGACGATCAAGATAGTTTGCGACCGTCGAGACGATGAAATACTTACTGCCCACCAGGGTGGCGTCGACGTAGCCACGGCGTTGAATGAATGCCGCCGTCTCCTTACCGGCAGAGAAGGGCAAGGCCAGGTCGGTAACGGCGGCCAGGGCACCGGCTACCGCATGCGAAGCGAACAGCAGCGTCACGCCTATCGTGACGGCCGTGCTTCTGAAGCCGAAGGTCAAAACCCGCCGCTCGGAGAACGAGAGCCAGAGACAGGCCAGCAGCACCAGGAAGAGATGACCTGTGTGGCGGATGCCATGATTGACCTTGAAGTGCATGAACAGCAGCAGGCCGCTTGTCGCGACCAGATACAGCAACATGACCGACGGGGTTCTTCTCAACATGAGTGCGGCGCTCGCTAAGAGCCCAATGGACAGAATTGTCTGAAGCCTCGGCATTTCATCCAGCAGGTTTGTATTCCAGAAATGGGGAAGGGTAAGCGGGAGCGGGACATAGGTCTTCCAAATCGCGCTGACCGTCCTCTCCAGTGGTTCGACCAGGACGGCGGCGCTCCAACCCTGCATCCTCGGGGAATTGTCCGGAGGCGGCGCCGTTTGCACCATGGCAACGGCCATTCCCGCCGCCAGGACGAGGACGACGCCGACGCGCGACATGACCGAGACTGGATCTCGATCCGCGCCTCTAAAAGATTCCAGCAACAGCCAGCCTCCGCATGCTAGAGCGATCATCGCGCCGAAGGCGCTGGTATTGATCATGACCGCGAGGCACACCGCGCATGTCAGGATGCGATCAGGCCATTTCGCCCGGATAGCACAGAAGGAAACAAGAGCTAATACCCCCAGCGCATAATTCCGGCTGAGAATGAGATATTCGTAAAAGAAAAAATAGCCGCATGCCAGACAGGCTTTCTGCCATCGGGTGAACGGCGCAAATCGACAGATGACAAAAATCGCCGTGACGCCTATCCCCAAATGAAACACTTGCATGAGGATCGGATCATGGGACACGCGACTGAGAACGTACAGGCACAGATACCAAAGCAGAGGATGACCTTCGTATCGCGAGTTCTCCAGCAGGTCCGACAACGTGCGGCTCTCCGTGGCAATTCGCCAGGCTTGGAGTTCATCGCGCCACATTTCATGGTGAAGAATCACGACCATGCCGATGATGAACGCCAATACGGCAACAACCGTCGCGAATCGAGCATCATCGTAAGAAGGCTCGCGTGCCGCGCCGGACCGGGACTGCGACCACAGAGACCACAGGGCAATTCCGAGCAAGGCAGTCACCATCACACCAAGTCCGAGCACAAATAACATTCCGGTTCGATCCATCAACACCAACGGATTTTGGTATAGATTTGTCGATTTGACCGTGACAATGTCCGGCTTGGTCGTCGTCGGACCGTAAGCATAATCGCCGTCCCATACTTCTACGGGTGTCCCGCGGACCGTCTGTTTGACCAGGAATCCGTAATCGATCATCGCTCCGCTCTCCACCGCGACGGTCAGAACAAATGAGTTGTCTTTCCGCGCCATGGGAGTGGCCATGACTTTCTGATGGATGACCGTCCCAGACGGCCGCATGTCCTCAGGGATCTGACGCCATCCGTTCACACCCCAAACAAGAATGACTTCTCCGGCAGCGGGAAGGGGGTAGCGGATTTCCACGGTCGTGGTGGATGGACTTGTAGGGGCTGAACCGGCATGAGCCGGAAGTCCCGGCAATGCCGGGCACACCAAGCCGATCACCGCAGCAATCAGTAAGATCATGATATATGCACGGTGATCAGGAATCCTGTTTTATGCGTTCCGTATGGTAACGGTCAGACCGGACTACCTGGCCGGTGAGTCCCTTCAAGAGTGAGGCGACCGACAACCATGATAGAATCCATCTACGGCCGGAACTCCGGATTGTACGATTCGCACATCCTCAGGAGATTCAGTCCACGTTAGTCTTCCGGTAGAGATCGGTTCCAGACCTTAGAAACGACAACCATCTCAAGTCAAGCTTCTTTTCGTCGTGACTGATGTGGAAGCGATTCAAGGTACAGCGTCGTACAGGTTTCATGGTCCACCTTTCATGGGCAAACAGGAACTCTTTCAATGAGCAGCTCCACGCCGTTGTCCAGTGCATTGTTCGACGCAGTCAGAGATATCGGAGGCTGGTTTTATGAGGAGGATGCGTTCGTGTTCGAAGCCATCTCCAGGATGCAGACAAGGAATCATATCAGCGGCGACTTTCTCGAAATCGGCGCCTACCAAGGCAGAAGCGCCGCATTCTTGGGATTTCTGCTGCAACCGAATGAACAGTTGGTTGTCTGCGATTTGTTCGAAAAACAGGGGGTGAACGCGGAAAACCAGGCGGAAAAGGCGGCCTGGTATGCCTCACTGAACAGGCAAGAATTTGAGCGGCACTATCTGCAAGTTCATCCCCATTTACCGAGAATCCTCGCCTGCCGGTCGAGTCGTCTTATGCGCGCGGGAAATCTCTCTGCGACGTTCCGTTTTATTCACATCGACGGGAGCCATCTGTATCAGATTGTGAAACAAGACCTTCATACCGCATCGGGACTTCTGGAAAAGGGAGGGATTGTCGCGATCGACGACTATAGAACCGCACATACACCCGGCGTGGCTGCCGCAGCATGGGAGGCAGTATTGGCCGGCCGGTTGATTCCTCTCTGTCTGACGCCGCAGAAGATGTACGCCACATGCAAGCATGCTGATATCGCTTGGCTTCGGAAGCTCAAGGAGTGGGGGCGAGCACAGAATGAGCTTCAGGTCGCCATCGAAAAAGTGTATGACCGGCAGTTACTGAGGTTAAGCAGGAACCCTTCCTAGCGCAGGCGCCCCTCTCTACCTCCGGCGACTTAGTGTTTTACGAGCCGTGGCTCTTCGGGCATAATAGGAGAATGGCTTCCACGGCGTCCTCCATGCGCGCGACAGCCGCCTCTTCCCGTCGGAATCGGGTTCAGTGGTTCCGGGACATGGGCCGCCGGTGCGCCGTCCGCTTATGCCGGCGTGTGTTGCTCGCCGTATGGTTCGCACCCCCCGCGATCCGTCTGCTCGCCGGCGCCAGCCTGATTCTTGCCGCGTGGTTGGTGGTGAATTGGGCATACCAGACGATCCGCAAGCCGACCGAGCTGTTCTTCCCGGTCAGCGGCGTGCTCGTCAAGACGCCGGCGGAAACGTGGCGGCAGTACGGCTCTCTCTTCGAGAAACATTCAACCGCCGTCATGACACCCGAGTTTCTGGCCGCGCTGGCGCAGGTCGAAGGGGCGGGCAACCCGGTGGCGCGGACCTACTGGCGTGCGCGCCTGACTTGGAATCCGTTGGAGGTATACCGGCCGGCATCGAGCGCGGTCGGCATGTTCCAACTCACGGACGCGACCTTCCGCGACGCCAAGCGCTATTGCGTGCACAAGCACAAGGTGGTCGAAGACGGCCCGTGGCACGACATGCAGTCTTGCTGGTTCAACGCCCTCTACACCCGCGTCCTGCCGAGCCATGCGATTGAGCTGACGGCGGCACAACTGGACCGCGGCGTGGCCGGCGCGATGAAGCGCCGGCGCATCGCGGCCGCCACGCTCCAGCAAAAGCAAAACCTGGCGGCCGTCATTCATCTCTGCGGAGCCTCAGCCGGGGATGCGTATGCTGCGCGCGGCTTTCGACCGGCGGCCGGTCAGCAGTGCGGTGATCACCGGCTCGGCGACTATCTCGCGCGAGTCAACGCGATGAAGAAGCGGTTCGCCAAGCTCGCTGCCGGCAATCCTTTCCCTCGGCTGGTCTCCGTCCGGTGACCGGCTGGTTCATTGAAGACTGCTGATTCAGCGGGCTTTGCCGCTGCTGCGTCGAAGGGATTGCAGTTCCCGCAACACCGGCATGTCGTTGAGATCGTCTTCTGTGAGCCTCGCCCACTCGATGCCCTTTGGAGCCGGCAGTGGGCGGCGCACGCGGATGGTTTCCTCCGGTGTGACAATTACGGCAAGCGGCAGATCAATGGGATCCCGCGGAAACTTGCCGAGAATCTGCACCCGGTGCACCGTCGTCGCGACCGGCGCGGGCGGATGTCCCAATTCTCGGAGGATCGCATACTCCAAATCACTATAGCCTTCCCCCTTGCCGCAGCGGCGGCCGTCGCGCGTGACCGCGACCGATCCACAAACGATTGCATCCATCGGCGGCAATTCTGCCAGCGGGATTGCCTGGGCCCAGCGGGCGCCGGTCGTAAGGCCGGCCGCTTTCTTTATCTTGTCAGGCGGGATCTTGGCAGGATCGAACAGCATGAAGCCGCCGCGCAAGCGCGGGGCGGGCACGTAAACCTGAATCCCTCGGCGCAGCGCTTCTTCGCGAACCGGACGTTGAGGCGCGTCGGGATTGATCTTGAGTCGCTTGGCGTGCTTCCAAGGCGAAAGTTCGAGCAAACGGCGGGCCGCAGCTTCGGCGCCGGTGAAATTCGGGATTCGTCCATGGGGAGGGAAAGGAAATCGGGCCAGTCCCTTGCTCTGCAACGTATCCCAGACGGCCTGTCGGGCCTCGTCCTTGTTCGGGAAATGTCTTGCCGTCGTTTCAACCATGCGCCGGGTCACGGCTCCTGTTCGCTTAGCGGAAAGATCCGATCGCAGATCTCGGCAAACTCTCCTAGATCGATCGGTTTTTCGATGTGGTGAGTGGCTCCTAGAGCGAACGCTCTTTCGCGGAGCCTATGGTCAGGATCGGCTGTCATTACCACGACCGGCAGCGTTCTATTTTGAGCCCGCAACTCTTGCAGCACCTGCATGCCGTCCATGATCGGCATGTGCAGATCCAATAGAACCCCTCGAATCCGCGTTTGTTTGGCTCCAAGTGCGATGAGCGCCAGCCCGGTCCGTCCATCCCGCGCGACAATCACATGATAGCCCATGGCTTCAAGCCGATCTCTTACATACTCACCGA
>DASSBQ010000386.1:0-6822 GCA_035698625.1 Nitrospiraceae bacterium | reverse complement strand
CCTGTTCAGAGTCCCCATGTTTTGGCAGAAAGCGAGAAACAATCCCATCATTACATCCTTCATGTGGATGGTACAGGACTCAGAGCGAATTCGCCGAAGGAGCGGGGACCCACCGAGGGTTTGGCGTGGAGGAAAGCTGGAACTGACCAAGGCACCACGGTCAAGAGACCGTGGCCACGGGAATTCCAGAAGGCTTCCCCACGGCAAACCCCGGAAGGGTCGCCCTGAGAGGCGTGGAAGCACTTGAGTCCTGTACCATCCATTACAGCACCACCGGCTCGCGATACGTCCCAAACACTTCTTTGAGCGCCGCGCAAATCTCGCCCAACGTCGCCTTCGCCTTGACCGCCTCGATCAAATAGGGCATGACGTTTTCGCTGCACGATGCCGCCTCCTGCAGTTCTTCCAACGACCCGGCCATCTTGAAAGGATCGCGGGATTTTCGAAGGTCGGACAGGCGCGCGATCTGGTCCTGTTCCACCTCCGGCCCGATCTTCAAGATCGGGATAGAACAGGCCGCCGCTTCCACATGCTCGGTCACGCCGACGAGACTTCGCTCGTGCTGTTCCAATTCCCGTTGGTACCGTTGCGAGGCATCAAGGATTTCTCGTTGCGGAAACCCTCGCTCGATTGCCGCGACCATGCCGCCCATCTCGTCCAGTTTACGGAAATAGTCCCGCGCGCCTTCCTCCAATCGGTTCGTCAAGGTCTCGACGAGATACGAGCCGCCTAACGGATCCACGCTGTTCGCCGTTTCGCTTTCGGCGGCGATGATCTGTTGGGTTCTGAGGGCGAGTTTGACCGCCTCTTCGGTAGGCAAGGCCAAGGTTTCATCCATCGAATTCGTGTGCAGGGATTGGGTCCCGCCAAGGACCGCCGCAAGTGCTTGGAGCGCGGTCCGAACCACGTTGTTCAGCGGCTGCTGGGCGGTTAACGAGCAGCCGGCCGTCTGGGCATGACAGCGAAGCTGCAACGATCGGGGATTCTGGGGATGGTAGCGCTGCTCCATTTCTCTCGCCCACAGCCGCCTGGCCGCCCGGAACTTCGCGATCTCTTCAAAGAAATCGTTGTGCACGTTGAAAAAGAACGACAGTTGCGGCGCAAACGCATCAATGTCGAGCCCCGACCTGACGGCCGCCTCGACATAAGTGAGCCCGTCGTAGAGGGTAAACGCCAACTCCTGCACGGCCGTGGAGCCGGCTTCCCTGATGTGGTACCCGCTGATGCTGACCGGGTGCCACTTCGGCACATGGGCCGCACAGTAGGCGATTGAATCGACAATGAGCCGGATGTGGGGAGCGGGCGGGAACAGCCATTCCTTCTGAGCGATGTATTCCTTGAGGATATCGTTTTGGAGCGTGCCGCCCAGACGATCGAGGGAGATGCCGCGTTTTTCCGCCGTCACCAGGTACATCGCGAAGATGACGGCCGCCGGCCCATTGATCGTCATCGAGGTGGTGACCTGATCCAACGGGATGTCGTCGAACAGCCGCTCCATGTCGGCCAGCGAAGAAATCGCCACCCCGCAGTAGCCTACCTCCCCATGCGCTCTCGGATCGTCGGAATCCAGTCCCATGAGGGTCGGCAGATCGAATGCGACACTGAGCCCCGTCTGGCCGTGCTTCAAGAGATATTTGAACCGCCGGTTGGTGTCGTCCGCGGAACCGAAGCCGGCGAACTGCCGCATGGTCCATAGCCGGCTTCGATACATGGAGGGATGGATGCCGCGCGTGTAAGGAAACCTGCCTGGATCGCCAAGGTCATGTTCGGCGGTCCAGCCCTTCAGATGGTCCGCCGTATACAGTCGCTCGATCTCAATACCGGACAGAGAGGTGAATCGGGGTTTCCGCTCCTGCATGCGCCATCCTCCATCACCAGCCGGCAAGACCATCAAGTCACATTCGCCACCGGCTGTTCACTGTAGAGATAGAACCCTCGCCCGCTTTTCCTGCCGAGCAGTCCGGCATCCACGTACTTCCGCAGCAAGGGACAGGGACGGAACTTGGGGTCTCCGAGGTCTTGATGCAGAACCTCGCAGATCGCCAGCACGGTATCCAGACCGATGCGATCGGCCAAGGCCAAGGGGCCGACCGGTTGATTCGTCCCTTCGATCATCGCCAGATCAATCGCCTCGGCGGACGCCACTCCTTCGTCCAACGCAAAGACCGCTTCGTTAATCATCGGCATGAGCACGCGGTTCACGATGAAGCCCGGGACATCCTTGCAGACCACCGGCGTCTTGCCGAGCCGGCGAACCAGCGCAAGGGCCAGCTGCATCGTCCGCTCCGACGTCTCGATCGCGCGCACGACTTCGACCAGCTTCATGAGCGGCACGGGATTCATGAAATGAATGCCGACGACACGGTCGGCCAGTCCCGAAGCCATGCCGAGCGTCGCAATCGAAATTGAGGACGTATTGCTGGCGAGCAGGGCGGATGGCTCACAGATTTTTCCCAGCTGAGCGAATAACTCACGTTTCATCACGGGGTCTTCCGGGATGGCTTCGATGACCATCTGCGCGTCACGCAACTGTTCCATCCGGCTTGTCGGCTGGATGAGCTCCATTACCGCTCCGGATTGCTCTCTTCTGAGCGTTCCCTTCTCAATCGCCTTCATGATGCCCTGGCGGATCTTGGTGATCGCTACATCCAGCGCCTGGTCAGCCACATCCACCAACCGGACCTGCCATCCGGCCGTGGCCAGCACTTGGGCGATCCCCCGCCCCATCTGTCCCGCTCCTGCCACGCCGATCGTCTTGATGTCGTCAATCGTCATGTGTAGTCCATCCGTCAATCATTCGCCGTAGTCCGTTTTGACTTCATCATTTCTCATTCCATCGCGTACTCACCGCTACATGTCCCGCTCCACCACCACAGCGAGGGCCTCTCCACCTCCGATGCAGAGGCTCGCCAGGCCGCGTCTGGCATCCCGCGCCTCCATGGCATGCAGCAAGGTCGTGAGGATTCGAGCCCCTGTGGCACCGATGGGATGGCCCAATGCCACGGCGCCCCCGTTGACATTGACCTTCTTGGCGTCAAGGCCCAGCTCGCGGTTGATCGCCAGCGAGACGGCAGAGAAGGCTTCGTTGATTTCGAACAGATCGATGTCGCCGAGAGCAAGCCCCGTCTGCTTCAAGACCTGCCTGACCGCTTCGATCGGGGCGATGGTGAACCATTCCGGCGCCAAGGCGGCGCCGGCGTACCCGAGGATGCGGGCCATCGGTTTCAGCCCGACCTTGCATGCTTCCTCTTCCGCCATGACGACAAGCGCCGCCGCGCCGTCGTTGCACGAGGGAGAATTCCCGACGGTCAGAATCCCATTGTCTTGAAAGGCCGGCTTGAGCTGCCGCATCTTCGTTAATTCCACTCGGTTCGGTTCTTCGTCATCCATGGCGACAAGGGGCTGACCCTTTCGCTGCGGCACTTCGACCGGAACGATCTCCGGCTTGAACGCGCCGGTGGCCATCGCATGGCGCGCTCGCCTATAGCTCTCCAGCGCAAAGTCATCCGCCTCCTCTCTGGAAAGCCGGTACTTGGCCGCGCAGAGTTCCCCCGCGTCACCCATATGGAAATTGTTGTACACGTCCCACAGCCCGTCCTTGATCAGGCTGTCCGTCACTTCGCCATGACCCAACCGGTATCCCTGACGGGCCCTTTCCAACAGGTAGGGAGCCCTGGTCATGTTTTCCATTCCACCGGCTACGATCACGCGTGCTTCTCCCAGCCTGATTGCACGATCGGCCATGATCACGGTCTGGAGACTGGATCCGCAGACCTTGTTCACGGTCACCGCGCCGATGGAGTCAGGTATCCCTGCCCCGATCGCCGCTTGTCGCGCCGGCGCCTGGCCGAGTCCGGCGCTTAATACGCAGCCCATCAGCACTTCGTCGATTCGGTCACCGGGCATCTGTGCGCGCTTCAAGGCTTCCGCAATGGCGATGCTTCCCAGTTTGGTGGCAGATACCGTGCTGAACAGTCCATTAAAGCTGCCCATCGGAGTCCGGACCGCGCTGACGATAACGGCTCGTGGTCTGGTCGTCACAAACATTTCTCCCATTCGGTCTGTTCAAGATACTGTTTTGCTTTCGACATGAATCGATCCGCCGTCGCGCCATCGATCACGCGATGGTCAAACGAGAGACTGAGATAGCACATGGACCGGATGGCGATGGCGTCGTTGATGACGACCGCTCGCTTCTGAACGGCACCCACGCCGAGGATGGCGGTTTGCGGTTGGTTGATAATAGGTGTGCTGAAGAGGCTTCCGAATCCGCCGTGGTTGGTGATGGTGAACGTCCCATCTTGCACCTCTTCGGGAGCCAGCTTTTTCGTCCGGGCACGCTCCGCCAAATCGGCCACTTCACGAGATAGTTGCCCCAGTCCTTTCCGATCCGCATGCCTGATGACCGGCACCAGCAGCCCTTCCTCGAGCGCGACCGCCACACCCACATGCGCCTCTTTCTTGAGGACGATGCCCTGATCGCGCCAGGAAGAGTTCAGAACCGGAACGTCTTTGAAGGCTCGAACTACCGCATGAATTACGAACGGCAAGTAGGTCAGTGAGCGACCCTGTCGAAATTTCGCGATGGTGGAGAAATCCGCTTCGAAGAACGTCGCGACATGCGCAGCGGTGCGGCGGCTGAGAACCATCCGGTCGGCAATGGTTCTTCGCATTTGCGTGAGCGGCAAGACCTCTTCGTGAGATGTCAGGGGCGAAGCCTGAGACAATGGCGTTCCGGCCGAGGTCGCTTCACGTTCCGCAGGCGCTTGGCGTTTCGAGACGGCCTCCAGTACATCTTTCTTCGTTATGCGGCCCCCCTCTCCCGTCCCGGTAACGGTGGAGAGATCAACCCCATGCTCCTTCGCCGCCTGCCTGACCGCCGGCGAATGGCGCTGTCCGCTTTCCGGCCCCGTTTCCATCGGCCTCACCACCACGCCGCCCACGCGATTGATGACACCGATTGCCGGCTGACCGTCGAGCCGTGCCAGTAATGTTCCAACCGGGACGGTTTCTCCCTCCCGCACCAGGATATCGGTCAGTACTCCTGTGGCCGGACTAGGAATTTCAAGCGCCACTTTGTCGGTTTCCACTTCAAGGAGCGGTTGATCGCGCTCTACCTGACCACCGCGGGCGATCAGCCACTTCACAACCGTCCCTTCAGCGATGCTTTCCCCAAGTTGGGGCATTACGATGTCCGTCGCCACAGAGCCTCCGCGAGGCATACCCCGTGAAGCGCCAGGCAAAAAGTTACGCCTGACGCCTACGAATTACGCGCCTCAATACGCCGCCAGTTTCTTGGCCGCCGCGACCACATCTCCGGCGTTCGGCAGAAAGTATTCCTCAAGGGGGGTGCTGAACGGCACCGGCGTATCCGGAGCCGCGATCCGCATGATCGGGCCGTCGAGATGATCAAAACAATCTTCGCTCAGCCGCGCGGCTATCTCCGCCCCCACGCCCCCCGTCTTATTGTCTTCGTGAAGAATGATCACCTTGTTGGTCTTCCTGACCGACTCGTAAATCGTCTCCTTATCAAACGGCATCAGCGACCGCAGATCGACGACCTCCAGGTCGATTCCGTCTTTCATCAGCATCTCCGCCGCCTCGAGCGCCACATGGACCATGGCTCCGTAGGTGATGACGGAAATGTCCCCGCCGGTCCGCTTCACATCGGCTTTGCCGATCGGCACGATGATTTCACCCTCCGGCAACGAGGCTTTGATCCTCCGGTACAGAAACTTGTGCTCGAAATAAATGACGGGATTGGGATCTCGAATCGCCGCCGTCAACAGGCCTTTGGCATCATAGGGTGTAGCGGGAGCCACGATCTTCAGCCCGGGCGAGTGAAAAAACCATCCTTCCGGGCATTCCGAATGAAAGGGCCCGCCGTGCACGCCGCCGCCGAACGGCGCTCTGATCACCAGCGGAACGGCGGCCCCCCAGCGGTAATGATTCTTCGCGGCCACTTCGGTGATCTGATCGAACGCGCAGGAAATAAAATCCGCAAATTGCATCTCGACGACCGGCCGCAGTCCCATCATGGCTGCTCCGATCGCCGCTCCCACGATGCCGGACTCGGACAGCGGCGTGTCCAGCACGCGCCATTCGCCGAACTTATCGAGAAAGCCTTCGGTGATCTTGAAAGCCCCTCCATAGATTCCAATGTCTTCGCCCATCAAGAAGACGCGCTCGTCCCGGCTCATCTCCTCGTCCAGCGCCTGCGAAATGGCCTCCAGGTAAGTCGTTTCCTTGGACACGGTCGCGATGGTCATAGCCGTGTGTCCTCCTCCGTAGCGAACACTCCCTCCAGAACTTCTTTTCCTTCGGGGAGCGGACTCTGCTCGGCAAACTCCGTTCCTGCTTCAATTTCCTTCTTGATCCGGTCGCCGATCTCGGCAAAGTAAGAGTCGTCCCCGTATCTCAGTTGTTTCATGAGAGCTTCGGTCTTGATGATGGGATCCTTAGCTTTCCATTCCTCCAGCAGTTCTCTCGGCACATACTTGGCGGCGTCGTGCTCGGAATGGCCGTGCATGCGCATGGTCTTGAATTCGAGGAACGTCGGCCCGTCACCGGCTCTTGCCTTTCCGACGGCTCGCCTGGATGCCAGATAGACGGCTGCGACATCGTTGCCGTCGACGATTTCCCCCGGCATACCGTACGCCTTTGCCCGTTCGACCACGTCTTTGATAGCCATTTGGTAGCGCAACGGAGTCGAGTAGGCATATTGGTTATTCGTGCAGAAAAACACGACGGGAAGCTTGCGCACCGCCGCGAAATTCATCGCTTCATGAAAATCGCCGCGGCTGGTTCCCCCGTCGCCCGTTC